>JBOHCP010000112.1:0-10721 GCA_050698875.1 Streptosporangiaceae bacterium
GTCCTGGCAAGGGTGCCGATATTCGTTTTCGCATCACTGCAGGCAGCCCTCCTGCCGGGCCTGGCAGGCGCGGCGGCGGCGGGCGACTTCCGGCGTTTCCGGTGGCTGCTTGGCCGAGCAAGCGCGGCCGTGGCCGCGCTGGGCCTGGCCGGGGGCGTGCTCGCAGCGGCCTTCGGGCCCTGGCTGGGGCCGGTTCTGTTCGGCGTCCAGCATGTCCTGCACTGGTCGGACTTTGCGCTGCTGGCATTCGGGACCACGTGCTACATGCTGGCCCTGGTTCTCGGCCAGGGCGCGATCGCGTTGGGTCGGCATCGCGATCAGCTGCTGTGCTGGATCGCGGGCGGGGTGGTACTGGCAGTGGTCACGTTGCTGCCAGGCGAGGTCAGCCTGCGGGTGGAGTTCGCGTACGCCGCGAGTTCGCTGACCGTGGTGGTCCTGCTGGGCATCGTGCTGCTGCGCCACCGCGCCCGGTTCACGCTGAAGGTGCCCGGCAGCGAGACTGGCGGCGAAGCCAGCCGGGCTGTGATCGCCGGGCGGCTGCCGTGACAGCCAGCGTGACGGCCGTTGTGCTGGCCTACGGCGAAGAGCCCTGGCTGGCCGCAGCGGTGCACGCGGTGCTGGCATCGAGCCGCGTCAGCACCGACGTGGTTGTGGTCGACAATGGCGCCGCCCCCGAAGCTATCGACGAGGTCAAGGGGCTAGGCAGGGTACGGATCCTGAGCCCGGCCGCCAACCTTGGCTTCGCGGGCGGCTGCGATCGTGGCGCGGCCGAGGCACACGGCGAGTACCTTGCGTTCGTCAACTCCGATGCGATCGTGTCGGCCGAGGCCCTGGCCCGGCTGACGGCGGTGGCCGCGGAGCCGACGGTTGGGCTCGCCATGGGCTCCATCCGGCTGGCCGACACGCCGGAGCTGATGAATTCGGCGGGCAATCCCGTGCACATCACCGGCCTCTGCTGGGCTGGCGGGTTCAACGAGCCGGCAAGTTCGCATGCTGAGCGCCGCCAGGTCGCGTCCGGCTCGGGCTGCTGCTTCGTGATCCGACGCGAGCTGTGGGAGCGCCTCGGTGGCTTCGCACCCGAGTATTTCGCGTATTGCGAGGACACCGAGCTCAGCCTGCGCCTCTGGCAGCGCGGCCTGTCCGTGGAGTTCATTCCAGATGCCGTCGTGCTGCACCACTACGAGTTCTCCCGGAACAGGAACAAGCTGTACCTGCTGGAGCGCAACCGCGAGATCTGCGTACTGACAACCTTCGACCGGCGCAGTCTGCTAGTCCTCGCGCCGATTCTGGCGCTGACCGAGATGCTCATGCTGGCGGCGGCGGTTGCGGGCCGCTGGGGTGGCGCCAAGCTGCACGGGTGGCGGTGGATCTGGCAGCATCGGCGGTGGATCGCTGCGCGGCGGGCCACGATCCAGTCCGAGCGGGTGGTGCCCGACGCGGTGGTGCTTAGCCGGCTGACGGCGCGGATCGATCCGGCAAATGTCGCGGCTCCGCCAGGGCTTTCCGTGCTCAACGTCATCATGAGCACCTACTGGTCCGTGGCCCGCCGTCTGCTGTCAGCGCGGCCGCTGCAATCACCGGCATCAGAGACTGTCGGGCGTGCCCTCAGCCGGAGCGGTCCGCCAGATGTGACGACATGACCATTACCTACCTGGTGATTCCGGTGGGCTCGCAGATCGCGACGAACTCGTTGTAGGGAAAGACCTTGCCCAGGATGCGCGCGAACGGGAACGAGTACCTGCGCGTGATGGCGAATCCGGTCTCGGCGGCAAGGTCCGCAAGCGCCTCGAAGTCAACAAACCGCACGTGCGTCTGGTCGGTCCGGTATCCGGCCTCCTGCGGTGTGATGAAGACCACTCGGCCACGCGGCTTGAGGAACGGCAGATAATCCGTCACCACCGCGATCGCGCTCTTCCTGTCCATGTGCTCCACGACGTGAGCGAGCAGGATTGTGTCAAAGCTGGCGGGCACGCCATCGGTGGATGCGAGGAATTCTTCTATGGTGTAGGCCGTCAAGCCACGTGCACGGGCGGTCGCCACGGAGTCGGGGTTGTGATCAACGCCCACCGCACCTTGCCCGAGGTGCTGCAGATTGCGGCCGATTCCGCAGCCGACGTCGAGCGTGTGACCGAGGTGGAGTCTGCGGATGTTCCACCGGTACGGGACTTGGACGTCGATAAGTTGTTTCCACCACACCGACCGCAGGCGCACCAGCCGATCGGTGTAGTCCGAACCCGCCGTCGCGGGTGGTGTGTCGCCGGTACCTGCCTGGCTATCGCTCACCACGCTGCTGTCCCCTCGTCGCGGGATGTCCGGGCCTGACCTCCATCCCCGGTGGACTGCGCTTGGGCGCAGGCGCAGCCAGAGCCGAGGGTCATACTGCTGGGAATCTTAGCTACGGGTGATGCAGTAACAGACGCACTCATGATCCTCGTCGCGGAGATTCGCTGATGGGCAGCGGCGTTTCGTAGAACTAGATGTGCCACAACCCCCCGCGCCTCCATCGGAGCTGCCCACGGGAGCCCGCCGGCGATAAAGCCAGCTCGGATTCCGGAAATCCCGACACGGATCGAGATCGTCAAATTAAGGTTAGGTGGTCTTGGCGCGCCCTTTGCCAAGGTGAGGGAGGCGCTTTGATGGCCCAACAGGTACCTTCGGTGGCCGTCATCATGCGCACCAGGGACCGCCCGCTACTGCTGGACCGGGCCGTGGCCGACGTGGGTGCCCAGACCTGGACCGACTGGCGCCTGGTGGTCGTCAACGACGGCGGGGTCGCCGCCGACGTCGAGGAGGTCATCCGGCAACAGGGGTCCGCGCTGGCCGGGCGTGTGATAGTGATCCACAATGACGTCTCCCGCGGCGTAGGGGCTGCCTGCAACCAGGGGATCAAGGCGAGCGACTCGGCATTCATCGCCATCCACGACGACGACGACACCTGGCACCCCACGTTCTTGCAGCGAACAGTCGCGCACCTAGATACGACCACCGACGCCGCGGTGGCCGTGCGGACTGAGATCATCTGGGAATACGTCCAGGGCCAGGAGGTCATCGAGCACGGGCGGGAGATCTTCCCACCGGACGTTCACTCCTTCTCGCTGTTCGAGATGCTGCGCTACAACCGGACCATCCCTATCTCGGTCCTGTACCGGCGGGCTATCCACGACGAGGTCGGCTACCTCCGGGAGGACCTGCCAGCCGTCGAGGACTGGGAGTTCTACCTCCGCCTCGCGCTGACAACGCACTCCCTGGGCTTCCTCGACGGCGAGCCGCTGGCGTTCTGGCACCAGCGACGCGCGGCGCAGGATGCTCTGGCGAACTCCGTGATCGCGCGCGACTCCGATCACCGGGCCATGGACCTGCTGGTGCGCGAGGAGGCGCTGCGCGCCTATGCCCGCCAGAACGGCCTGGGCGGCTTGTTGTACACCACGAAGTACCTCGAGCGGGAGATCGACCAGCTGCACGAGCGCATGCAACGACACGAGGAGGAGGTCGTCCGCCGGTTGGCCAGGCTAGAGGCGGCGGTCTCCGACGCGAGCCTGGTCAGCCTGGCCCTCCGTCTGTACCGGCGGCTGAAGGCCCGGCTGCGCCACGTCAGGCCAGCGGACCCCGATCCGGCGCGGTCATCAGCAGAGAACCCCGCGTGACTCTTGTCATCTGATCCTCCCCGGCCCGTCTGCACTACCGACGCTTGCTGGCAGCCCAGTCAGATCAGTCGGCACCCGGTGGCGCGCCGACTCCGCTACTCGGACTCGGTTACTGGCACATGCTGATATGCTCCAGCCGTCCGCGAGATTCGAGCCCCCTGCACCGGACGACCGATCAGGTTAAATCATTGTAAAGTCCACGGCTGGACGTGTCTGTGACGTACGTTGTCTTCGGCCGAAATGTCCATGCACGAGGCTTAGCCCTGCCGGGGCTGTGTAGCACCGAGTCCCCGACATAGAGAGGGCCAGCCGCATGCCGGATCATGTGGCGACAACTCAGCTTGACGAGGGGATCCTACGGATCACGATGGCTGTCCCGGAGGGACGGCTGTCGGCAAAGGTCACGAAAGGCCCAGGTAGCAGCCGTGAAGTCGGAGACGGTTTCCGCGCATAGCCGCCGTCGGCAGTCCGGAACCGGCCGGATCGCCACGCGGACCGTCATCGACAGGCTCAGTAGCGTATTGTTCGCCCAGGCCCAGGCAAGGGCGGCGACGCCCGCCAGGCTGATCGTCGGCGTGCTGGCGTTGGTCTGCGGTCTCGCCGCCACCCTGCTGCGCACCGGCGGCAGCGGCGCCCTGCGCACGGTCACATTTGAGGACGGAACTAACTTCCTCTCCGACGCATGGAATCGCCCGGCACTTTGGGCGGTCTTCCAGCCGCTCAACGGGTACTACGCCGTCGGGCCGCGGGTGGCGGCGTGGTTCGCGGCGCTATTCCCGATACGGCTCGCGGCCGCGGTGCTCACGCTAGAGGCGGCGCTCTGCGCCGCGCTTCTCGCGCTCGCTGTATACGTGGCCAGCGGCGCGCACTTCAGGTCGCCGCTGCTGCGGCTCCTCGTCTGCGCACCCATCCTCGTGATGCCCGTCGCACAGGGACCGAGATCGTCGGTGGATAACAACGTGGCGACGCTCCAGTTCCTGGCGCTGTACGCGCTCTTCTGGATGCTGATCTGGGTCCCGGCCAGCAGAACCGGCCGTGCCGTCGCCGTGCTGGTGACCATCGGCACGGCGTTCAGCACCCTGTTGTCGGTGCTGCTGCTGCCACTCGCGCTGATACGCCTAGTCGCCCGGCGCGAGCGGCACAGCGTAATACTCGGCGGCGCGATCGCGGCGGGCGCCACCCTGAACCTGATCGCGCTGGTGCGCGGCATCACCACGCGCCCGGCCACTAGCTCGCCGCGCTACGACCCGATCTGGGCTCTCGTGCAGTACGGCCGGGCACTACCCAGGATGATTTTCGGAAATGTCTGGGGCTACCCGCACGGCCTGAGTCACCTGGGCCGGCTCCAGCTTCAGGCTGCGCTGGAGGCCGCGCCGGTCAGTGCCGCCGCCCCAGCCTGGCTGTACATTGCGGCCCTGGCGATCATCGCTGTCGTCGTTTCGGTCGCCCTTCGCGGACTGACCCGCCCGGCCTGGCTGCTCGCCGCGGTTGCCACGGCGTGCAGCCTGCTCTTGTTCGCCGGTTGCCTGATGTCGTACGGCTCGCCGCAGCCACGGTACCTGGTGGCGCCGGCCCTCCTGCTGATCACCGCAATGGCAGCCCTGCTCCGGCCCAGGCAGAGCCAAGACCTGCCGGTACGTCAGGCCTTTTCCGGAGCGGTCCGGACGTGGACCCAGGCACCGGCTGCCGCGCTGACTGTCCTAGTCGCGATCATTTGCCTGCTCAACTTCCATGACCTCGACTTGCGAGCGGTTGCACCGAGCTGGGGACCTGGGGTTGCGACTGCTCAGCGCTACTGCAACCACCATCCAGCGGCACCGGTGTACCAGGTGTTCATCACACCTCCGGAGTGGTTCGCCTTTGTGCCCTGCAGCCGGGTCCGGACCTGACAAGGCGAGGCGGTCCAGGCAGCTCGTCATCGAAGCCGAGCCGACAGTGATGCTGCCCGATGCTGCGTGAACCCTGCTGATCGCCAAGTACGCGCTCGAGCAACCGTTCAACCGGGTGGTCGGGATCACTGAACAGTTACCCCCGAACCGTACTACACTGCCTGCGTGATAAACCGCCCAACGAGTATCTCCCGGTCGCCGGAAGTGATTCGTAGGCGCCGGGTCCTTGTGCTTGGCGTGGCGGTCTTGGTCCTAGTACTCAAGCTGTGCGTCGCGGCGACCACATTCGGCACGAATGACGTCGGGTACTGGGAGAGCTTTGCCGCCGGGGTTCGTAGAGCCGGTCCGATCAACATCTACGCACTGCATAATCTCGCCGCTCCTTACAACCATCCGCCGCTCATCGGCTGGATGCTCGTGGTAATTAACTACCTGGTGTCGCACGGGTTTACCGTGCCTTTCCTTATCCGAGTGCCGGCCAGCGTCGCCGACGTCGTGACGACGCTGCTCATCTTTGAGATGCTCCGAGCCAAGCGTAGCCTTCGCGAGGCAACCGTTGCCGCCCTACTGGTCGCCTGTAGCCCAGTGCTCTTCATCATTTCGGGCTTCCATGGCAACACCGACCCGGTCTTTGTCATGTTCACGCTGCTGAGCGCCTACCTCCTGATCAACCACCCGTGGCCCACGCGACCGTGGCTGGCATCCGCGCTGGCTGGGGTTGCTTTTGCCGTGGCCGTGAGCGTCAAGATCGTTCCCTTCGTGGTGTTGCCTACGCTGCTGCTGCTCGCCGCGCGATTGGGGCGCCGTCAGCTCGCCTCGTTCCTGGTCGGCTGCGGCGCGGCAATGCTCCCGCTCTGGGGACCTGTCGTGCTCAGGCAATGGCAGCCGTTCCGCACGGACGTGCTCGGGTACCCGGGGATCTGGCTACGCCAGTGGGGGCCTGTCGAATTCGCGACTGCGATGCGCTTCCCGGCAAGCGTCATAACTTTCATCGTCGGCCCCGGACGATTCGTCGTGGTGTTGCTCTCCGCGTTTCTGCCCGCGCTGCTGCTCTACTGGCGCCGGGACGCGGCCCTGCCCGCGATCGGGCTGTCCCTCGCCCTGTTCCTTCTGCTCAGCCCAGCCTTCGGGACCCAGTACCTGACTTGGCCGCTTGCCGCCGCCTATCTTATCGACCTCAGGGCAGCGACCGCCTACAATCTGGGTGCCGGGGCACTCCTGGCCGAGGTATACAACCGGTGGAACGGCGGACTGCCCTGGTACCGCGCCTGGGCCACACCGTTGCATCCCACGGAGGTCGCTGCGCTTGGCGTTGTCTGGGCGCTGCTGCTGTTCGTGGCGCTCACGAGCCTGTACCGCATCGCGAAGTTCCCCGGAGCTAATAGATCCCAGTTGGCAGAGCAGCCTGCCGAGGCTGGCCCGCCGGGCTCCCAGGTTTCCGCCGCAGACCCGGGCCCGAGTTCGTTTACCCGCGTCGGCCGTCATCGCGGGCTTAGGCAGTCAGCTAGGAGCACAGAACCGTGAGTGGCAATCAGGTGGCTAGTCCTCGTATCGGCGTCCTCGTGGTCGCCTATAACGCGGAGTCGACGCTGCGCGCGACGCTGGACCGTGTTCCGGTCGGCTTCCGGGAGCGTATCGCAGAGGTGATCGTGCTCGACGACGCGAGCCACGACGACACCTTCGCCCATGGACGAGCATGGGCTGAGCAGCCGGACACGCCGAGCACCCTGATAGTGCGACACACCAAGAACCTTGGCTATGGCGGTAATCAGAAAGCGGCATACAAGCTGGCTCTGCAGCGCGGGCTCGACATCGTTGTTCTCCTGCACGGGGATGGCCAGTACGCGCCGGAGCTGCTGCCGGATATGGTGGCCCCGATAGAGCGCGGTGAGTGCGACGCCGTGATGGGCTCCCGGATGATGAATAAAGGTTCCGCCCGTCGCGGCGGGATGCCGCTGTATAAGCTGCTCGGCAATCGGATCCTCACCCGCGCCGAGAATGCGCTGCTTGGTGCCGAGCTAACCGAGTTCCATTCCGGATACCGGGCCTATAGTACCAGCGCGCTGGGCGATATCCCGTTTGAGCACAACAGCGATGGTTTCGACTTCGACACGCAGATCATCGTGCAGCTTCTGCACGCCGGAAAGCGGATCCTGGAGATTCCGATTCCGACCTATTACGGTGACGAGATCTGCTACGTCAACGGACTGCGCTATGCCAAGGACGTGGTCAAGGATGTGCTCGAGTACCGGCTGGTCACCAAGGGGTTCGGGACTTCGGAATGGGTGCCCAAGCCCGAGGACTACGCGTTTAAGGACGGTGATGGGTCTTCGCACGCGCTGATCCTCGAAAAGATGGCCGGCTTGCCAGTGAGCCGCGTCCTCGACCTCGGCTGTTCAGGGGGCCTTTTCGCGGCTCATGTGAGAGCCGCAGGTCACGAGGTGACCGGCGTGGACCGCCTGGAGATCCCTGGTGTGCGGGCATGCACCGACCGGTTCGTCAAAGCCAGCCTCGAAGACGGCATTCCCGATGAGGTGGGGGACGGCTTCGATGTCATCGTCGCCGCGGACGTCATCGAGCACTTGTCGCGGCCGGGCGAGGTACTGCGCGACATGTGCAGAGTGCTGCGGCCAGGCGGCCAGGTGCTGCTATCAGTGCCGAATTTTGCACACTGGTATCCCCGGACGAGGACCATCTTCGGCATGTTCGGCTACGACCGCCGGGGCATCCTGGACGAGACCCACTTGCGGTTCTTCACCCGAGCGACACTGCGCCGACTGGTCCGCGCCAGCGGGTTCGACATCCTGGAGGAGCAGGCCACCGGACTTCCGCTGCGAGCGATCTCCGACGCGGACGGGAGGAGGCTCCGGATCACTCGGAAGATGGATAGGGCACTGGTCCGCATCCGGCCGACCCTGTTCGGCTACCAGTACATTCTCAAGCTGACCCCGCACGCCGAAGAAGCGGTGCATGTCGAGGTCGTCTGATCCCGTCCGTCCGGAGACGCTGCAGGCAAAACGGTCCGCGCAGGTGCATGCTGCGCTCGACACCGGCCGTTCCAACCGTGACAGCACGGCAAGGAGGCTTCGGTTGACCATAGGAAGCTTGGTACTGCTGTTGTTCGCGGTGAGCTCGGCGGCAGTCGGGCAGGTTATGCTCAAGCACGGCATGCAGATCGCGACGAGCCGTGCCGCTGACTCTGGTCGCTCCCTCGCAGTCAGCGCCGCCACCTCATCGTGGGTCCTGCTCGGGTTGGTAGTCTTCGGCATCTCTGCGATTGCCTGGCTGGCCACGCTCGCGCGGGTGCCGCTGAGCGTCGCCTATCCGTTCAACGCCCTCGGCTATATAGGTATCCTGGTCGCGAGCGTCCTCGTCTTGCACGAGCGCGCCAGCGTCTGGACCTGGGCGGGTTCGCTGATGGTTGTGTCCGGGCTGATCATCGTCGTCCTGAACCAGTCGTAGCGAACTGCGGCCGGGCACTGTACCGAAACCTGGCTGCGGGCGTTTCGGTCACCTTCGGGCAGGCGCGCGTGCTCGTCGGGAGTCCAGGGGTGCAGCCGCGGTATCCAGGCGGGCACGGCGCGCCGGTAGGCCTGGTACTCCGCGCCGAATGCCTGCCGCCCCGATGCACCAGGCGATGGCTGTGTACTCCGCCAGACCGGGCGAGCCGAATAGCGATGTCTGGCCGAGGAGGATGACCAGGAAGCCCAGGTATATGGGATTGCAGACGTAACTATATAATCCGGTCACCACAAGCCACGGTGGCGAGGCCACCGGTACGGGCGTCCCGCCCGTCTTGAAGAAGTCGACGAAGGAATTCACCACCGGGACCAAGCCAGCGCAGATCAGCAGCGCGCCCACCGCGCGCGCGATATCCCAGTAACCCAACGGCTGGTGAAACTGCCAGTCGCCCAGCAGGTAGGGAAGCAGGCATCCGAAGGTGCCGCCGATCGCGATGAACCAGACCAGGCTGGTTGCCGCCGTTGCGGGCCTGCGCATGACCGCCTCCTCGGGGATTGATGATCGGTCGCTATCGGTCGACTTGGTCTCGGGTCTGTGGGGGTGTCGACCGTCGCGGTTACCGGTGTGAGCCGCGCACCGCCCTGTCCTGTGGCGGGGAGCCGGAGCAGCCACCGTGCCCGCGGCGGAAGCCACCAGTTCCACAGGCCGAACAGGGCGACGAGCGCCGGAACGAGCAGCGCCCCGACCACGGTGGCGTCGAGCAGGATGCCCCAAGGGCGGTCGCCATCACCTTGGTGTCCGTTTCCAGCGCGGTAGACAGGGCGGCGATCGCGAAGAACGAGATCAGCGCAGCACAGGTGACGAGCCTGCCGGTGCGGCTGATACCGCCGATGATCCCGCCGTGGTCGAGCCAGTCCTGTCGCGCTCCTCGGCGGCGCGGGTGAGTATGAACACCTCGTCGTCCATGGACGGCCCGTACAGGAACGCGAAGGTGATAAGCGCCACCAGCTTGTGATCGCCCCGGTCGCCGGAAGGCCCCAGATCGCCCGGGAGCCGAGCCCGTGCTGCCAGACGAGGACGATTGCGCCGAAGGTGGCCCACGGAGACCAGGTTCAGCCGGACGGTCTTGACCGGCAGCAGCAGGGAGCCGAACGCCCGTGCAAGCAGGATGATCGTGACCAGGGCAAGTACCCCGGCCATGAGCGGGAACCGGCCAGAGAAGGCGTGGTTTTCGTCTATCATCGTCGGCCCGGGTCCGCCGGTTAGCGCGCCGTGGACGTGATCCATGAAGGACCGCACCCGGCCGATGGCGGCCACGCCTGCGGGTGAGGCGGGCTCAGCGTCCGGCTGGACGCTGAGCAGCGCGGTTCCGTCGCGGCGCCACGTGCTGCCGTCGGGCGCGACGGCCGTGCGGACGCCGGGCAGGCCGGATAGCTGTGGTGCCAGCAGCGCGGGACCGGCGCGATCGCGCACCAGGATTTCGATCGGGTCGAGTACTCCCGCCGGCACGCCGGCCTTTCCCAGCGCGACCAGCGTCTGCCCGGCAGGAGTGGCGGTACCGAGTGAGCGGGCGCCTGGCTCGCCGACATTGATACCAGCGCGGCCGCCCCGAGCGCCCCGAGAACGGCGACGGCCGCGATGGTGGCTGGCCATCGGTGCCGGACGACCAGGCGAGCCCGCGACGCCCAGACGCGGCCGGGCACGGCGCGCTCGGGCCGCCGTGGCC
>JBOHCP010000113.1:0-10667 GCA_050698875.1 Streptosporangiaceae bacterium
TCGCCTATCGATACCGGCTCGGGGCCACGTCGTAGATGATGGGGAGGCCGTCCCGTCCGCTGGATTCACCGGGCAAGTCTGCCATCCGAGGCAATCAGCGGCCGTGATAGGGATCCTTGATGTCCGCGGTGAGGGTCAGCTGCCTGATGCCGTCGGGCTCGCAGAACCTCGGCTCCGGCGCTATACCGGACTCGAAGGCCAGCGACAGCAGGCCGGACCGCTTGGCGCCGAGAACCGGCTGCATGCGAGCGGGAAGGACAGCCCAGGTCGTGGGTACCCAGACGTGCCAGGTCCGGTCGAGGCGAAGCAAGCGAGACTGGTGCACGTGCCCGCTGATTAACAGGGCTGGCCGTCGAACAGCGAACAGCTGCCCGAGCCGGTCCCGTGACGCCGGGGGCCAGAACCGGTAAGGCGGAGCAGTAGCAAGCTCGGCCTCCGGCGCCGTGAGCGGCTTATGCGCGAGCAGTGCGATCCGCTGATCTGCGTCGGCTCTGCGCAACTGGTCGTCAAGCCACGACCACTGACTGGTCTCGGCAGCCAGTCCTGAGCCGGCGAGTTGCGCGTTGAGCGCGAGCAGCGTCCAGTCGGCGATGTCCAGCGACCAGTAATCCGCGCCGACGACATCGAGCCAGCGCTGCCGCCGGGCCTCGGTCACTGACAGGCCCTCGGGCGCACCTGGCCGGGGGTTGTCGCCGATGTCATGGTTGCCGGGAACCGCGGTCCACGGGACGGGCAGCATCTCCAGTTGTCCGCGAGCGTGGTCGATGTCGGCGGGGTTGCGCGCGCCGTCGAGGCTCAGATCGCCCAGGTGAATCACCAGGTCGGGGGCGGCCGCAGTGACGTAGCGGACGACAGCACCCCAGTTCTCCTGCGCTTCTGGGGCATCCGGCGAGAGATGAGTGTCCGACACGAAGATGACGTGCTTCGCGGAAATGACGGCACGTTACCGGGCGAGACGTGAGCCGGGCCTGCCGCAGGCCGGCTGCCGGCCGACAGCCAGCCAAACTGGCCGCGTGCTCAGCGATAGCGGTCACGCACTCAGGGCGAGGTGGCGGCAGACGAAGTCGCGCCAGCGGGCGATGGCCGCGGGCTTGGTCTCGGCGTGCGTCCCGCTGTACCCGATCAGTTCCTTCTCTGGCGCTGCCAGCAGGTCGAACGGCTCCAGTTGGCCGTTCCCGGGAAAGGTCTCGTCCTGCCAATGCAGGTGGAACAGGGTCGGCTGCGCGACGCGCGCAGCGTCCTGCGCGACGCGCGCAGCGTCCTGCGCGACGCGCGCAGCGTCCTGCGCGACGCGCGCAGCGTCCTGCGCGACGCGGTCGGCTGCTGCGAGGCCTGCGTGCAGGGCCGGTCCCTGGCGCAGGCCAAACTTGCCGAAAACGACGCATCGGAGCCGGTCGCCCCGCGGCATGCCGGGCTACTGACCGGGCGCGTGCTGCGCGGCGAGGAAGCGCGCCGGGACCTCGCCGCCGCCGTGCACGGCGAGGTCCGCGCCGGTGACATAGGCCGCGAGCGGCGAGGCGAGGAAGAGGCACGCCGAGGCCACGTCCGCAGGCACGGCCATCCGGCCCATGGGGATCGTCGTGGCGACCGATGCGCCGCGGTCCGCGCCGTAGTGCTCGGCCGCGCTGTCGGTCAGGATGAGGCCCACGGTGACGTGGTTGACCCGCACCTTCGGCGCCCACTCCAGCGCCAGCGACCGGGTGAGCTGCAGCAGGCCCGCCTTCGCCGCCGAGTACGCGGCACTGAGCGGCGCCGGCTGGTGGGCTGACACGCTGCCGATGTTGATGATCGCGCCGCCGGCGTCCTGCTCCTGCATGACGGCGTTGGCCGGCTGCGCGACGTAGAAAGGTGCCAGCAGGTTGAGAGCCACAACCCGTTCCGCGAATCGCGGTGAGACGCTCGCCGCGGCCGCGCTCGGCGCGCCGCCGGCGTTGTTGACCAGCACGTCCAGCCGCCCGAACGTGTCGGCGGCCGCGACGACGACGGACTTCGCCTGGTCGGCGTCGCGGACGTCGGCGGCGGTGAACACGGCCTCGCGCCCGGCCGCGGCCGGCCGCTGCCCCGGCTCGCTGCGTCCGCAGACCAGCACGTCGGCCCCGGCGGCGAGAAAGCTCTCGGCGATCGCCCGGCCGATGCCCCGGGTGCCGCCGGTGACAACGACAGCACGGCCGGTGAAGTCGATGGGCCCGGCGCAGCAGGCGGAGCCGTCCACGTCAGCCGAGGCGCTCGAGAATCGTCACGTTGGCCTGGCCGCCGCCCTCGCACATGACCTGCAGGCCATACCGGCCGCCGGTGCGCTCGAGCTCGTGCAGCAGCGTGGTCGCCAGGCGCGCACCGGTGGCGCCGAGCGGGTGGCCGAGCGCGATCGCGCCGCCGTTGACGTTCACCCGGTCCAGGTCGGCGCCGGTCTCGGCGGCCCAGGCGAGCACCACCGAGGCGAACGCCTCGTTGATCTCGATCAGGTCTATGTCCGCGAGCGCGAGCCCGGTCCGCGCCAGCGCGTGCGCCGTCGCCGGGATGGGCGCGGTCAGCATCCACACCGGGTCGGCGCCGCGCACCGACAGGTGGTGGATCCGGGCGCGCGCGGTGAGACCGTGCGCCCGCAGGCCGCGCTCGTTCACGATGAGCAGCGCGGCGGCCGCGTCCGCGATGGAGCTGGACACCGCCGCGGTGAGCCTGCCGCCCTCAGTCAGGGCGGGCAGCGACCGGATCTTCGCCCAGTCCGGCCGGCGCGGCGGCTCGTCTGCCGCCAGTCCGGACACCGGCACGATCTCGCGGTCGAACCGCCCCTCGGCGGCTGCCCGCAGCGCCCGCTCGTGCGACGTCACCGCGAACCGCTCCATGTCTGCCCGGCTGATGTCCCACTTCTCGGCGATCATCTCCGCGGACCGGAACTGCGAGATCTCCTGATCGCCGTAGCGTCGCCGCCAGCCCGCCGAGCCGCGGAACGGGTCGGGGAAGCCGAGCACCTGGCCCGCCGTCATCGCGTAGGAGATGGGCACCGCGCTCATGTTCTGCACGCCGCCGGCCACGACGACGTCGGCCGTCCCGGACAGCACGGCCTGCGCGGCGAAGTGCACCGCCTGCTGCGACGAACCGCACTGCCGGTCCACGGTCGTGCCTGGCACGTGGTCGGGCAGTCCGGCCGCGAGCCACGCGGTCCTGGCGATGTCGCCTGCCTGCGGCCCGACCGTGTCGACGCAGCCGAACACCACGTCCTCGACGGCGGCCGGATCGATGCCGGTGCGCTCCATCAGGGCCGATAGCACCGCCGCGCCCAGGTCGGCCGGGTGGACCGCGGCGAGCCCGCCACCGCGCTTGCCGACCGGGGTCCGGACGGCGTCCACGATGAAGGCCTCCGCCATGATGCCGACCGTACCAAGCGCTTGATCACAGCGCTAGGATCACACCGCTACAGTGGTCGCCGCACCCCACGGAAGTCGAGGATCGCGATGGCCGAAGTACTCGGCGATTCGCCGGATGGCCGCGTGGCCGCAGGCGCGTCGCGGGCGCGCACCGTGCCCGCGCTGCTGGCCACGGCCGCGAACCAGTTCGGCGACCGAGAGGCGCTCGTCGACGGGGACACGCGCTGGACCTTTCGGGAACTGGCCGCGGCGGTCCGGCGGTGCGCGGCTGCGATGATCGCGAGCGGGGTCGCGCCGGGTGACCGGGTGTCGGTGTGGGCGCCCAACGGGCGCCGCTTCGTGGTCGGCGCGCTCGGCGCGGTGTCGGCCGGCGCCGTGCTGGTGCCCGTGAACACCCGCTTCAAGGGCGAGGAGGCGGCCTGGATCCTCGGCAAGAGCGGCGCGCGGCTGCTGCTGGTCGACGACGGCTTCCTCGGCAACGACTACCTCGGCATGCTGCGCGGGGCGGCCGCGACGGAGCGCCCCGCCCCGGCAGGTCCGCTGGTACCGGGATTGCCCGCCCTGCGCGAGGTCGTCACCCTGGGCGAGCGCACCGCTGAGACGACGGCGTTCGAGGACTTCCTCGATAGGGGGAACGGGGTTGCATCCGGGCTGGTCCCGGCTCGCCTGGACGCGGTCGGCGAGGGCGACGTGGCCGACATGTTCTTCACCTCCGGCACCACCGGGCGGCCGAAGGGCGCGATGACGACGCACGGCCAGAACGTGGGGGTGTATGAGGCCTGGAGCGGCGGCGTGGGACTGCGCCGCGGCGATCGGTACCTGCTGGTCAACCCGCTTTTCCACACCTTCGGCTACAAGGCCGGGCTGCTGGCCTGCCTGATCAGCGGCGCGACGCTCGTGCTGCAGCCGGTCTTCGACGCCGAACGGGCGCTGGCGCTGATCGGCGCCGAGCGGATCACCGTGCTGCCCGGCCCGCCTACGCTCTACGCCTCGCTGCTCGACCACCCGGCCCGTGGCCAGGCCGACCTTGGCACGCTGCGGCTCGCGGTCACCGGGGCAGCGGTGGTCCCGGTCGCGCTGGTGGAGCGGATGCGGGCCGAGTTGTTCCCCGAGGTGGTGATCGCCTACGGCATGACGGAGACGTGCGGCACCGCGACCGTTGGCGACCCGCACGCCAACGCGCACACCATTGCCACCACTGTCGGCCGGCCGATCGAAGGGACGGAGGTGGTCGTCGCGGACTCCGACGGCCGCCCACGGCCGGCCGGGCACAGCGGTGAGGTGCTCGTGCGCGGCTACAACGTCATGCGCGGCTACTTCGACGACCCGGCCGCGACCGCCGCGGCGATCGACGCCGACGGCTGGCTGCACACCGGGGACGTCGGCGTGCTGCGCGCCGACGGCCTGCTGCGCATCACCGACCGGCTCAAGGACGTGTTCATCGTGGGCGGGTTCAACGTCTACCCGGCGGAGGTGGAGCAGTTGATCGCCCGCCATCCGGCGGTGTCGGAGGCAGCCGTCGTGGGGGTGCCGGACGACCGGCTCGGCGAGGTGTGCCGGGCGTACGTGATCCCGCGACCGGGAGCCGAGATCGACCCGGCGGAGATCGTCGAGTTCTGCCGGGACAGGCTGGCCAACTTCAAGGTCCCGCGTTCGGTGGTGGTCGTCGCCGAGCTGCCGAGGAACGCCGCTGGCAAGGTGCTCAAGTACGTGCTGCGGGCCGAGGCGGCCGCCGGCACCCAGTCACACTGACGTCCCGGCCCGCGCGTGCAGGCGTTTTTACCGATGGTGTCGCGAAGCCGTGCAGAAACAACGCGGTCACGTCGTCGGCGAGCTGCTGCGTCGAGTACGGCCCGTCGGGACGGTGCCAGCGGACCGACAGCCACACCGCGTCGCGGATGAGACGGTAGAACACCCAGGCCGGGATGTCGTCGCGGAAAGTGCCGTCGGCCACGCCGGCCTCGATGACGCGCAGCCAGGTTTGCTGAACGTCCGCGGCGGCGGACTGGATGCCGCGGAAGCCCGGCATCTCCCGCAGGTACTGGGCCTCGTTCTGGTAGATCGCGGTCGCGTGCGGTTGCTCCTCGGCGATCTCGAGGGAGGTGACCACGAGGTCGTGCAGGCACTGCGCCGGATCCCTGCCGCTCGCGAGCACTACGGCGTACCGCGCCCTGATGGCGTCCAGGTAGCGGGTCAGTACCTCGTCGACAATGGCGTCCTTCGAGGGAAAGTGATGGTAGAGACTGCCGGAGAACACCCCGACGGCGTCTGCGATAGCGCGCACCGTCGTCGCCCGCAGGCCGGTGCGGGCGACCATCTCGGCGGCGGTGGACAGGATCAGCTCGCGTCGATCCTGGACTTCTGCCATCTGCAGACCCTCCGGCGCTCAGGCGAGCCGCGACGGCGGCGGGGATGCCGGCGTTTGCGGTTCACCATCTTACGGCCGGTGCCTACCAAACGCTTGCTCTGATCAAGGTCCGCGGTCGCGGAGAACCGACGCAGTGGCCTGCCGGGATGACTCGTTACCGTCCAGGCGCGGCGTCGTCGGCGAGGTCCGCCGGGCGCAGCCAGAACTCCTGCAACCGCAGGTGATGGTATTTCTCGGTGTGGCCGACCCACTCCATGCCGAGCCTGCGCACCGTCGCCGCGGCGCGTGAATTCGCCGGCCGGACGAGCGCGATCACCTGCTCGAGGCCCTGGCCGAAGGCCCACTGGGCGATGGCCGTCCCGGCCTCGGTCGCGTACCCGTTGCCCCAGCGGGCGCGCTCGAGCTGCCAGCCCATCTCGTACTCGTCATCGGGCGGCAGCGGCAGCAGCGTCACGCCGCCAATCAGGTCGCCGCCGTCGCGCAGCTCGATCGCCCAGCGCCCGGCCGGGGTGAGCATCCGGGCGTCCTCGGCGATCCACTGCTGCAGGATGAGCCGCATCCCGCACACGTCGGTGACCCGGTCCATCTTCGGCGCCAGCCACCGTGCGACCTCCTCGTCGCCGAAGGATCGCAGCGCCGCCGGGGCGTCGTCGACCTGCCAGGGACGCAGGACGAGCCGGTCCGTCACCAGATGGCTGGCCATGGAGCCACGATAGCTGCGGGCCGGGCGCGGCCCTGAACCCGGCTCGGGGGTCAGCTGACGCAGCTGTGACCCAGCCGCAGCCGGGCTCGGCCGTCGTGTCTTTGACCTGCACAAGGCAGACCGCCGTGGACTCACCTGGACCGACCTGGAGACCTTCTCCCACGGCCCAGCGTCACCTGCAGCATTGCCTGCACATGTGACGAGACGAAGCCGCTGACGGAGTTTCATCGGGATGACTGTCGCCGCGACGGCCGGGCGTGCAATGCCGCACGTGCGTGAGCGCCAAGGTCAGGCCAGAACCGCGGCAGGAAGAACTTCCGATCGAGCGAGCGCCGACCTGCGCGATTGTTTCGCGGAGCCCAGGGGCGACCCTGGGCGACCCGGCCGCACTTCGACCCCGCCTGGTGAATCGCGACGACAGGGATCTGCCGCTGCCAGGCTAGCTGACGCAGAACTCGTTGCCCTCCGGGTCGTGCATGACCACGTAGTAGACCGGGTCGTCAGGGTCATCGTGCCGGGTTCGTCGCTCGACGCGCGCCCCGAGCACGACGAGTTCGGCCACCTTTGCTTCGACGATTTCGATGCGGCGCTGCGGCGGCAGGGCGTTGTTGCGGCCGGTGGGGTAGAGGTCGAGGTGCAATCGGTTCTTCCCGGCCTTCGCTTCCGGCACCTGCTGGAACCAGATCGGCGGGCGGAGCCCGGCAGGGTCGAACAGCCGGTCGTCGAAGGCCTCGGCACCCTCTAGCCGGGCGTGGTAGTGCGCGTGCCAGGTCGTCGCGGGCTGGGCCGGCGGCGTCGGCTGGTAACCCAGCGCCTGCGCCCAGAAAAGGGCGAGCGCCGCCGGGTCGTTCGCGTCGATCGTCAGTTGCCAGAACACTATGCTCTGAGGCGCATTGTGGCCCTGCTGTCAGTCCGCTGGTGCGTGCGGCTATGCCGGCAGCTCGAACTCGTCATTGCGAACGCCGACCAAAAACGCGGCCCAGTCGCTGTGCAGAAACGCGAGCGTGGGTGCGTTCTCGGCGCTGTCGCGCGAGTTCCGCACGTAGACGCTGCGTGGCCCGACGGCGACTTCCACGCAGCCTTGATCCGCTCCGCTGGCACTGCTCTTGTGCCACGTCAGGCTGGCGTGCTCAGGCTCGCTCAAGCTTCCTCCTCCTCGACGGCGCCAGATGTCCACAGCATCTCAAGCGGAATGGTGCTGGCCAGATCACGAAGCCGGCTCGCGCATCAGGGCACCGCCAACCGTCGGCTATCGAGATCCGCTGGCCGATGCGAGGCCCGGATACCCGACTTCAAAGCCGAACTCCCACGACGCGAGAACTGCTGCGCCATTCTAGGGCAAGGCGCGGTATTCAACCAATGTCAACGCGTTGTTATCCGACCGGAAGCGCGGAAGCGTGCTGTGGCCGACTGCGGGACGGCTACTGCAGGTTGCTCCTTAGCTTCTTGATGAACGTGGCCGATTCCGGCTCAGACAGCGACATCCGCCGCAGCTCCTCGAAGGCTGCCAGGTAGCGGCCGACCTCATCCTCGTCAGAGGCGACGATGGTGTCACCGCGGGGGCCCTCCAGGTACAGCACGTCCAGGTCCTCCGGGTCAGGGAACTGGTGGATCACGAAAGACTGCTGCATGCCGTAGGTAAGCCCCGACGCGAAGGGAAACATGCGAATGCTGATGTTCGGCCGCGCGGAAAGCTCGATCAGCCGGTCAAACTGGCCGCGCATGATCTCGTCAGTTCCGACGTGCCTGTGGAGCACCGACTCGTCGAGGACGAACGAGAGCATCGGCGGCTCGGATTCCTCGAGGAGTTTCTGGCGCCGCATGCGGAACTCGAGCAAGCCGTTCGCTCGCGCGTCGGTGACGTCTCTCGCCAGCCGCAAGATGATCGCGGAGGCGTAGTCACGCGTCTGCAGAGTGCCGGGCACGAACAGGGGCTGGAAGTGCAGCGTTGCCCGCGCCGCGTGCTCGAACTCCACGAACTCGAGGTAACGCTGCGAAGCGAATTCTCGATAGGCGGCCCACCACGGATGTTGCCGGGATGCCTTCGCCATGGCGACGAGTTCGCCGACACGGCGGGCGTCAGTGACTTTGTACTGGTAGAGGAGCGCCCGAAGGTCGGTCGTGGAGATCCTGACCGAACCGCTTTCGATCCTGACGACCTTGGACAGCGACCAATCCAAGGCCTCGGCTACCTGTTCCTGGGTGAGGCTCGCCGCCTGTCGCGCTTGCCTGAGGGCGGCCCGGAGTCTGCGGCGGTGAACAGCTGGATTACCAGCTTCGTCGGACATAACTACTCCACGTTACATGACAGGAGCTACCTGCTACGTAGCAGACTGCCTAGGCCTCAAAGCGCACAGCGTACCGCCATGATCATGGTTACGCTCGTCAATCACACGAGCCACTCGCGTGTCCTACCCTCAGCGCCGCTCGATACGCAAAGCCGGGCCCTGCAGGCGGCACGCCGCGGCGCCATCGGGGCCCGGACCCAGGAGTCCACCGCCGCTGTGAGGCGAGTCTAACGGCCCTAAGCAATCGGCCTATAGGCAGATAGCCTAGGGCTAATGTACTATGGCATTGAGCCATGTTGCTCCGAGCTGGGAGGCGGCGATGGCGAGGAGCCTCTTCTTCGGCCTGGTGCGGCGGGCAGCCAGCGCGGTGTTCCACGTGGACGACGAGTTCGCGCGGCACCAGCGGTGGCAAGTCCGCGCCGGTCGCCTGGGTCTGAGCCGCAGCTACCGGCATCCCGGCTTCGATCTCCTCGCCACCTGTCCGGACTGCGCGGGATCGGGGCAGCGCGGCGATGTCGGCTGTGGCCGGTGCTCGCGAACCGGGCGAGTGATGCTAGGCCAGCCCGCCCAAGGACACAGAGGAGGTGATGAGCAATGCCGCTCAATCGGGTAACCGGCGGCAGCCCGCGTGATGCCGGGCTCGGTCCGTCGCTGACGCCACTGGCGCGGCCAGGAGTCGTCGTCATCGTTTGCCGGTGGCGGTACGAGATCGGGCTCGTGGTCGGCGCAGTGGCCGCTATCACCGCGGCAGTTTCCTGGATTGGCGCGCTACGGGCGCTTGCTGGACTGGCGGGGCTGGTCGTTGCGGCGGGGTTCGCCGCCACCAGACCCGAGGTGCGCGGATTTGCGGTCGCGCGAGCGTGGTGCGTCATCACTCCGCACCGGGTTCGCACGTGCTTCGCGCAGGCCTGGATCTACAACCGGGCGGGCCGGATCCCGGCAGTCGTGCGAACCACGGCCAGGCCGTTCGGTGAACGCGTCCTCGTGTGGTGCCGGGCCGGGACGAGCTTCGAGGACATCGACTCAGCGTGTGACCTTCTGGCGGCTGCGTGCTGGGCCTCGAGGGTGGTGTCTGGCCGGAGCAGCCGGTTCGCTCACCTTGTCTACCTGGACGTCATCCGCTGGCCGGAAGAGACGGCCGAGCCGAGCGCAGAGCCAGGGCCGGCCGAGTCAGAAGTCTCTGCGCAGGCGTGGCCCAATGTCGGACCTGATCGCTGGGGGACCACGTCGTCGCATGACCAGTCTTCCGACGCGGCGTAGCCCCATCCACTCGGCGCCAGCGGAACGATCAGCTGTACGTGGACGCGCGCCTGGGCGCGGGGGGCCACTGGCCGTTGCCCTGCGCGGCCTCGGCGATCAGGGCCTGATCCATCCGGGTCGCGATCGTGGCGGGCATGTCCCGGTTGGCCTGGTTACCGAGAATCCTCCGTACCTCCGACAGGCTGGCAGCCACCCGACGGCAGCGCCGGCACGACTGGAGATGGGCACGCACGGCAGCGACGTCGCGGGACTCGAGCCCGCCGTCCTGGGAGAGCGACAACTGGGCGGGCGCGGGATGGCGCCCCGTGCTCGATCGAGCGCCCCGCTGGGCCGCGTTGATTCGGTCGGGGTCCACGTGGCGATCGCTGTCCTTCATCTGATGCACCTCCCGATGCGTGACCGTGGGTTACTCCCAACACAACGCACGCCATGTGCAGGCAGCACGGACTCGGTGTGGAGACGGTGTGATGGCGTCCTCAGCCGGCCGGGATGATGTTCTGGTTGAGCAGGAACAGGTTGGCAGGGTCGTAGCGAGCCTTGACTTCGGCTAGTCGCCCGTGGTGACCCCGATAGTCGCTGATATCCCTGCGGGGGACGCCGCGCTGGCGTGAAAATCGGGGTGGGTTGCCCGCCGACGCCGCTGGCACCTTGGGACTTGAGCCCGCCCGATAGTCTGGCGCCGG
>JBOHCP010000114.1:0-10623 GCA_050698875.1 Streptosporangiaceae bacterium
GGTGCGAGGCCCTCATCGACGTAGCTGGCCAGCTGGCCGAGCTTGACCATGACGCCCTTCATCGTGCCGAGCGTGGCGGTGATGTCATCCGCCGTCTGCATGGCCAGGTCGGTGCGCAGCCGCTGACGCTGCTCCCCGGCCGCCGCGAACAGCCGCGGCGCACTGCCCGCATAGCGGAGCCCGCCGCGCACCGCCAGCCCGGCGGCGGCGACCCCGCGCTGGAACCGGAGCGCGCCGATCCGGCGTCGTAGCAGGGTAACGGCGGTCGCGGTCGCGACCGCACCCGCCGTGACCGCCGCCAGGACCCGGAGCGAGCGTCTCATCCGTGCGCTGCGGCTCGCCCGGGGGGACGACCCCCCGAACCCCCCGCGTGTGCGCGCATCCGCAGCGTGATGCGCTGCCTGGCCTCCAGTACGCCCGGCTCGCCCAGGAACACCGCGTCCAGCACGCCGAGCGCCTGCCGGATCTCGTCCCGGCGGGTGGCGGTCAGGTCCGGCGCCCGGTAGCCGTAACTGTCCCTGGCCCAGGCCGGCAGCGACACGAGCACCGCCTCCCTGATGTCCTGCCAGATCTCGGCGACCTCCTCGTCCAGTCCTGGCGGGTCGAGCAGGTAGGCCGTCGACTGCCGGGCAGCCCGGGTGCACTGCAGCTGCGGGCGGACCCGGCCGAGGTAGCGCTCGAGCGCCGCCGCGCTGTCCGGCACCAGCTGGGCCGGCACGCCGACGAGTTCGGCAGCGACGACCATTTCCTCGATGTAGCGATCGGCGTCGTCGGCTGTCAGCGGGCTGCCGAACAGATTGCGCGCGACGACGGTCGAGTCGACCAGCGCCGCGTGCACCCACAGCAGCAACGCCGGGTCGCTGGCGCAGTACTCCTGACCGGTGACCGGGTCAACGCCCCGGACCTGCTCGTGGATCCGCCGCACCCGGGCGGCCGCGCGCTCGGCGCCAGCCCGTTCCCCGAACGTCGTGACTGCCAGGTACGCGGAGGTCGCGGCGAGCCTGCCCACCGGGTCGGCGCGCCAGTCGCTGTGCTGGTCGACGCCGGCCATCGCGAGCGGGTGGAGCGCCTGGACGAGCAGCGCGCGGAGCCCGGCGACCGGCGCGGACAGGTCGCCGCTGATCCGCCAGGCCACGCTGGCGGGGCCGAAGAAACCGCCGTCGGCCGGCTGGTCGGGGACGCCGCGGACGAACGCCGCTGCTGACCGCTCGACCAGGCCTGCCGCTTCCGCGTACTGCTTCACGTCGTCACGCTACCCCGGCCGGCACGGGCTATGGTCAGCGGCCGACCAGCCGGCCCCGGCCAGCTGGCGCGCTCCAGTCAAGCAGCGGTCCGTCCGGCACGATCCGGGACGGGTTCAGCTGCGGGTGCGTGGTGTAGTAGTGCCGCTTGATCTGGTCGAACCTGGTGTTGCTGCCGAACGCGGGCAGCGCGTACAAGTCGCGGGCATAGCCCCACAGGCCCGGGTAGTCGGTGATCCGGCGCAGGTTGCACCTGAAGTGCGAGTAGTACACGACATCGAAACGGGCCAGCGTCACATACAGCCGTACGTCCGCCTCAGTAAAGGAGTCGCCGAACAGGTACCGTCGATCGGCCAGCCGCTGGTCCAGCTTGTCCAGGGTGGCGAACAGCCGGGTGACGGCGTGGTGATACGCCTCCTGCGTGGTGGCGAACCCGGATCGGTAGACGCCGTTGTTCACCGTCGCGTAGACGAGGTCATTGAGCTCATCGATCTGCGGTCGCAGCGCCTCCGGGTACAGGTCGTAGGCCGGATCGGCCCACGCGCCGAACTGCGTGTCCAGATCCAGCGTG
Source organism: Streptosporangiaceae bacterium (assembly GCA_050698875.1). Taxonomy (GTDB): domain Bacteria; phylum Actinomycetota; class Actinomycetes; order Streptosporangiales; family Streptosporangiaceae; genus JAJYUU01. The sequence continues at coordinate 1,813 of JBOHCP010000114.1, forward strand.
ATGTCCGGGAAGTTGTTGCTGACGATGCGGCCGGCCCGTTTGTCCCAAAGCACCGGCACGGACACGTGCCCGTCGTAGCCCGGCTCGGTCGCCTCGTAGGCCTCGCGGAGGAAGGCAAACCCATTGACCGGGTCCAGGCCGTAGCCATCGCCCTCGCGGAACGCCCAGCCGCGGCCGTCGCGCACCGGGTCGACCGCCGACAGCGAGATGACGTCCGGCAGGCCGAGAAGGTCGCGCACGATGGCCGTGCGGTTCGCCCAGGGGCAGGCCCAGGAGATGTAGAGGTGGTAGCGGCCGGCCTCGGCCGGGTAGCCGCTTGACCCGTCCGCAGTGATCCGGCCCCCGAAGGGGTAGGCGGGCCGGACGAACTCACCGTCTCGCGCGCCTGCCGGGCGCCGCTGAGGACGGAAGTCGCCATAGTCCCCGAACTCGGCGAAGTCGACCGGACTGGCTCCGCCCGCCCGCGTTGTGCTAGTCATGTCGTGCCTCCCCTGTCAGAAGCGCCGCCGCGCGCGTGACCGCCGCCCGCCACCTGCAAGCCTAGGTCCGGTGAGGCCCGACAGACCTGCGCCGTCCTGCGGCGCGGTTAGCGGTGCCAGGCGGCGCTGACGACTGCGACTGGGGCAGGATAAGCGCGTGACCACGGACAGCGGCGCCGAGCCGCAGGCGGTCGTCTCGCCGCTGACCCGCGCGGCGATCTTTCTTGTCGTCGTGATCCATCCCGACAGCGCGAGCGCGGACGTTGCCAGGGACGTCTGCGGAGGTATTTCCGGTCTGGTGCGGGCAGTCGGCTTCCGGGCTCTGACCGGGCACCTGACCTGCGTAACGAGCATCGGCGCCGCCGCCTGGGACCGGCTCACCGGGCTGCCGCGTCCGGCCGGGCTGCACCACTTCCGCGAGATCCGCGCGGACGGGCGGCACGCCGTCAGCACGCCGGGCGACCTGCTGTTCCACATCCGGGCCACCCAGATGGACCTGTGCTTCGAGCTGGCTGCACAGATCATGAGCCGGCTCTCCGGCGCCGTCAGCGTCGCCGACGAGGTGCACGGCTTCAGCTACTTCGACGAGCGTGACCTGCTCGGCTTCGTCGACGGCACGGAGAATCCGACCGGTGCGGCGGCGGTGCGGGCCGCCATCATCGGCGACGAAGAGCCCGCATATGCGGGCGGCAGCTACGTGATCGTGCAGAAATACGTGCACGACCTGGACGCCTGGAACGCGCTGCCGGTCGAGCAGCAGGAGAAGATCATCGGCCGGACGAAGCTCGACGACATCGAGCTGGCGGACGATGTCAAGCCGTCATCCGCGCACAACGCGCTGACCACCATCGAGGTGCAGGGCAAGGAAATCAAGATCGTCCGGGACAACATGCCGTTCGGCGCCGTGGGCGCCCGGGAGTTCGGCACGTATTTCATCGGCTACTCCCGCTCGCCGGCCACCACCGAGCAGATGCTGCAGAACATGTTCCTCGGCGCACCGCCCGGCAACTACGACCGCATCCTCGATGTCAGTCGTCCGATCACCGGCACGCTGTTCTTCGTCCCGTCGGCGGCGCTGCTTGACGACCTCGGCGACCTAGGCGGACCCGCCGCCCAGTCCGGCCAGCTCAGCACTGACCCGCCCGCGACCACCAACGACGGCTCGCTGAATGTCGGCAGCCTGCGAGGAGACACGTCGAGATGAACAACCTGCACCGCGAGCTCGCGCCCGTATCCGCAGCCGCGTGGACCGAGATCGAGCAGGAGACGGCGCGGACGCTCAGGCGCTACCTCGCCGGCCGGCGCGTCGTGGACGTGCACGGGCCGAGCGGGGTGGACACGGCCGCGGTGGGCACCGGTCACCAGGCGCCCATCGACCCGCCGGGAAAAGGGGTGCAGGCGCGGCAGCGCCGCGTGCTGCCGCTCGTCGAGCTGCGGGTGCCGTTCACGCTCAGCCGCGAGCCGGTCGACGACGTCGCGCGCGGGGCGGAGGACTCCGACTGGCAGCCCGCCAGAGACGCCGCCAGGCAGATAGCCCTCGCCGAGGATCACGCCATCTTCGCCGGCTACCCGGCGGCGGGCATCGGCGGCATCGTGCCGGGCGCGAGCAACCCGCCGCTGATCCTGCCCGCCGAGCCGGCCGACTACCCGATGGCGTTCGCGCAGGCCGCGGGCCAGCTGCGGGCAGCCGGCGTGGATGGCCCGTACACGGCCGTGCTGTCGGCCGAGTCGTATACCGCGGTGAGCGAGGCCAGCGACCACGGCTACCCGATCATCCAGCACCTGCGCAACGTGCTCGACGGCGAGCTGGTCTGGGCTCCGGCGATCTCCGGAGCGGTCGTGCTGACCACGCGCGGCGGCGACTTCGGACTGCACCTCGGCCAGGACTTCGCCATCGGCTACCTGTCGCACAGTGACGCGGAGGTCACGCTGTACCTACAGGAGTCGTTCACGTTCCAGCTGCACACGACAGAGGCCGCCGTTGCGCTGCGGACGCCGTCAGGCGGCCCAGGCTAACCCCGCGGCCCGATCGCTCAGTTCTGGCTGTACGGCGTGTAGCGGAGCTCGGGCGCCGGCGTCAGGGTCAGGGACCGGATCATCCGCATCTCGGCGGCCAGCAGCGAGTGCTCGGCCGCGAGCCGGTGCAGCGCGTCCGGCTCCTCGAGCAGTCGCTGCTTCGCCGGGAGGTCCGCCACGATGGCGGCGGCGACCAGGTACGACAGCAGAACCGGCTCGTCTGGCAGGTCAGGCACCGTGAACTGCGCCCGGCCACGCTCGGTCAGCAGCGCCAGGTAGGAGCGGAACTGCTGCTGCAGGGACGGCACCGCGGCAGCAGCCCCGGCCGCATCGCCCGGGCCGTCCGGCAGCAGCTCGACCTCGCCCCGCAAATACGGCGCCGGGTCAGCCAGCCGCAGCAGCCTGAACCGGTCCGTTCCGACCGTCACTAGGCCGAAACGCCCGTCTGGGTACTTCTCGACCCGGCGCAGCACAGCGGTGCACCCGGTGTCGTACAGCGAAAAGACCCCGTCGACGCCGGTTTCCCTGCCCTGCCGAATCGCGATCACACCGAACTGGCGGGGCTCAGGCCCGGCGAGCAGGTCCGCGACGAGCTGCCGGTAGCGATCCTCGAAGATGTGCAGCGGCTGCACGAGGCCCGGGTACAGGACGCTCCCGAGGGGGAACAGCGGCAGCCGCACGCTCATCCTCGAAGACTATGGCGCCGGACCGAGGTCCAGCCAGCCAGCCAGCCAGCCAGCCCGCCAGCACCGCCTGCTACCCCGCCCGACGCCGGCGCCACTGCTCGACAACGGCACGGTGGTCGACGGCTAGCCCGGTACGACGGGAACGTGGCACCTCGCCGACAGCTGCTTTTTGGGCGCAAGCGTCGTCGACGAGGTCCTTGCCGTCGGCCGTCGAGGGCGTCACCATCCTTGAGCTGCGGCGGCTACCCGATGATCCGGCACCGGCTCGGGAGGTGATCGAGTCCCGGCTAGCGCGGATCGTGATCGGCGTGGAAGTCCACGCGGGCCTGCCGGGTAAGTGATCGTCGGGCCGGTGCTTCGTGCTTCCGGCCCGCGACTGGCCCTCATGCATCCTGCATATTCCGCGGGTTTTGCTCTAGGGCTGGTTCGTCCGGTATGTGATGCCGGGACGGTGTTTCGAGTGTGCGGCCGAAGCTAGAGGCCGTGGATGGCCGCAGGATTCCGGCCATATTAGGTGCCCAGTTTGCCCGGACTGGTTAGCGGCGGCAGCCGGCCACCCGTTATGCGCTGGCGTTGCGGGACGACCGCAGCTAGCCGAACGCGGCTTCGGCCAGCTCGCCGAAGTCCCTGAAGTAGCGGCCGTGGGTGCGCCTGAGGGACTCCCACGAGTCGGCGCCGAGAAGGACGACCTCGATGCTGGCTTCGCCGCGGCGCTCTCGTTCCTCCTCGAAGCGCGCGCTGATCGCCATGGCGGGGTCGCTGAATCGCGGCCGGCGCAGCACCTCGCCTGTGGAATGGTCGAAGACCACGAGATAGTGGTTCAATGCGACCCCCTGGCTCCCCTATCGGCAATCTGCGCGAGCAAGACATGGTCAGCGTCGCTGATCCGGTCCGATCTGGCGAGGCGCTGTCCGAGCCTGCGCATCTGGTGTCCGGACACCGGTCGTGGCATGTGGTTGCCGTAGCGTGCCGCCGCGCTAGCTGCGATTCTGCAGTCACCAAGACCGCTGATGTCCGCGCCAGCAAACGCACAGCCACCCGCCATGCGAGGTAATCGTGGTAGTTATCGGGCAGACACGCTGAGCACGACGGCCCGACGGCCCGGCGGTTGATTGCGTAATCGACGGCTCGAACTAGTGGTCAACACTCGACCATGTTCGCAGGTGGTCCCGGCGCGTTCATGGCTTGCGCCCGATCCACTGGCAGCAGGTCCTGGTGCGCGCTCACTCGCGGCGATGTCGTCGTACCCGGCGTGCTGCGGCGCAGAAGACCGCCGCCAATTCGGTGGGCTTGCGGCGCTGCTGGTCCGCCAGGCGATCAAGCCTCGACACCGGGCCGGCGAATGCCGCGTCGCCGTCAAGGTGAAGAGCGATTGCCTCGCCGCCGGTACCCGCTGGGCCGCTCGCCGATCTCCCCGCCAGACTGCAAGCGCTCGACGTTCCAGGCGAGCTGTGACACCGCCGCCGCGGGGACGCCTTGCGGGACCGCCACATGATCAAGCGCCGTCGCGAAGTCGGCCAGGGCCGCGGTGACGATCCGGTCTGGCTCGCCGACGCCGAGCGCATTCCACCGCTCCCCTTCGCGAATGAGATGCGCGGCGCTGATCCGCCGGTGGTCGAAGCTGCGGTCGACGGCGAGGGCAAGGTCGCACTCGATCCGGTCTTCTCGGAAGAGGTTCGGGACGGCGTCGTAGACGTCGGCGAGCACGCTGCGGCCGGGAACGTGCAGGATGGCGAGGTTCTTCGCGTGGGCGTCGTTGTCGCCGATTAGCACCGTGAACGTGAGCCTGCGGAGGAAGTCGGCGACCGGTTGCCCCTTCCCCCGGAGCGAGCCGAGGAGCCCGGCGATCCGGTACGCGCTCGGGCGACGGGAGTCGCGCGGCGCTGCGGGATTCTGGAATTTCGCGTGGCCGTCTACCCAGTCGAGGCCAACCGCCTGGGCGAAGTCCTCCTGGTGGATGAGCGTGACCGTATCGCCGTGGATAGCCCGGTCGTAGCGCTCGATGAGGAGGTACTGGCGCACCCCGGTGCCGACGAGCTCGGTGCGGTAGTGCGCGAGCCCGAGCTCGACTGCCAGCGCGTGCCCGTAGTGCTCTCTGGCGAGTCCATCGGGGCGTCCGGACAGCCGCGGCTTGAGGATGTGGGTCGAATGCGCGCGGCCGTGGGGCAGGTACCACTGGTCGCCGAACCGGGCGAGCAGCAGCTTCGGCTGGAGGCCGGCGAGCATCGACCGGCTCTGATCGTCCGACCCGAGGTCGCCGTCCGAGGCGGCCCGGCGTAGGCGCTGGAAGATCGCGCCGTCGCTGATCGGCTCGTAGCGGGGCGTAGTCCGGGTCGCCACGCCTGGGCCGGCGATCGTCACGGCGCCAGCGATCGAGCTGCCGAACTCGCGGAGCATCGCGAAGAGGTCCGTCGGGTCGCTGATGCCGCGGCGCTGCGTGAGCCGCTCCCGCTGACGGCCCTCGAGCGCGTATCCGCCGAAGAAGTTGCTGGCCGCAGTCGTCGGCGCCTTCGACCGGACGGACCCGAACGCCTCGGTCAGCGTGACAGGTCCGGGCTCGTATCCGTCGACCCACTCGAACTCGATGCGCTCGCGCCGGGAGCCGCGCGCGATCAAGCCGACCAGCTCGCCGTGAAGAAACACCTCAAGCCGATCAGCCATCAGAGCGGCCCTTGCCGTCGGCCGGCACTTCGGGGTCGAACGCGACGCTGAGCGTGATGCCGAGCGACTTCAGCGTGCGCAGCAGCCGTGTGAGGTAGAGCGTGCTCCGGCCGGACTCCAGGCCGTTGAGATAAAACCGGTCGTAGGCGTTCGCCTGCGCGAGCTCCTCTTGCGAGATTCCACGCGCCTCGCGCACGGCGCGGATCGCGTCGCCGATGTCGCGCGGCTTGCGCACCTCGATCGTCTTGCGGGTCATGACCACCACCTCGGCCTGCGTGAGGATATTCACACATCTCTAGCTGTGAGAATATCTCCACGCTGCCATGTGTGCGAATATTCCCACACCGTGCCGTGAATCTCTTGCGCGATCGTCGACATTCCGCCCTAGGCCTAGGTGGCTGGTGTTAAGCGGGCTTTTGTGACTGCGCCCGGCGTGGCAGGGGCCGGCTCGCCGCTGTCGGTGGGCAGCGGCACACTGGCGGCGTGGTGACCATCGAGGAGGTGCGCGCGTTCGCCGGCCCGCTGCCGCGCGCGTACGAGGTGCTGATCCGGGACCGGGTCAAGTTCCGGGTGGGGCGGATCGTGTTCCTGGCGTTCTCCCGCGATGAGACGATCATGGGCTTTGGCTTCCCGAAGGAGGAGCGCGCGGCCCTGGTCGCAGCCGAGCCTGACAAGTTCCTGCTGCCCGGCCAGTCGGACCTGCGCTACCACTGGGTGCACGTGCGCCTGGCCGCCCTCGACCGCGCCGAGATGGAAGAGCTCGTCCTCGACGCCTGGCGCATGTGCGTGCCGAAGAGCATCGCGGCCGGCTACCTCGCCGCGGCGGGCCGCGACTGAGCCAGGGCCGCCACGTCCGGCCGGCGGCGGCGGAATACTCGCTGCGCAGCGGTTGTCCTTACCAGCTAGACTCACCACATCACGGCGACGATCCGGCCATCACCGGGGAGCCTCCGGAAGAAAGGGCCTGCTCAGCACCCCAGAGCGTGACCGGGCGGGCCTGACTAGAACCGGACGGGTACGGCCCGTCACAGCCGGCCAGCGAGCGGTCGCGGGGTCCCTGCGGCAAGCGAGGTGGTACCGCGGTACGCCCGTAAGGCAGCGGGCGCGTCGTCCTCGCACGACCTGCCAGCCCGCCACCGCGCCGCAAGGACGTACCACCCGATGAGCGTTTATCCCCGCGCCGAGACCGCCAAGGCCGCCGGCCAGCCGGGCAGCGGAGTTCCGGCCCAGCCGGGCTTTCCCGAGCTCGAAGAGGGCGTGCTCGCCTACTGGGCCGCGAACGACACCTTCCAGCGGTCCGTCGAGCAGCGCCCGGCCGACCGCGCGTTCGTCTTCTACGACGGCCCGCCGTTCGCCAACGGCCTGCCGCACTACGGCAGCCTGCTGACCGGCTACGTCAAAGACGTGGTGCCGCGCTTCCGCACCATGCAGGGCAGCCGGGTCGAGCGCCGGTTCGGCTGGGACTGCCACGGCCTGCCTGCCGAGGTCGAGGCGGAACGGCTGCTCGGCATCTCCGGCAAGGCCGAGATCGTCGCCATGGGACTCGAAAAATTCAACGCCGCCTGTCGCGACTCGGTGCTGCGTTACACCCGCGAGTGGCGGGAGTACGTCACCAGGCAGGCCCGCTGGGTGGACTTCGACAACGACTACAAGACGCTGGATCTCTCGTACATGGAGAGCGTCATGTGGGCGTTCAAGCAGCTGTGGGACAAGGGGCTGGTCTACGAGGGCTTCAAGGTCCTGCCGTACTGCTGGCGGTGCGAGACGCCGCTGTCCAACCACGAGCTGCGGATGGACGACGACGTCTACAAGGACCGCCAGGACCCGTCGGTCACCGTGCGGTTCAAGCTGGAGACCGGGGAGTGGCTGCTCGCGTGGACCACGACGCCATGGACGCTGCCGTCCAACGAGGCAGTCGCGGTGCGCGCCGACATCAGCTACGTGGTGCTGGACAAGGACGGCGACCGCTACGTCCTCGCTCGCGACCGGCAGGCCGCCTACGAGCGCGAGCTGGAAGGCGCCGCGGTGGTCGGCGAGCTGACCGGCGCCGAGCTGGCCGGCCGGCGGTACGAGCCGCTGTTCGGCTACCTGACCGACGCGGCCAGGTTCGGCACGCAGGACGCCTTCCTGGTCATCCTGTCCGACGAGGTGACAACGGAGGACGGCACCGGCGTCGTGCACATGGCGCCCGCCTACGGCGAGGCGGATGCAGCCGCGTGCGCAGCGGCCGGCATCCCGACCGTGCTCACCGTCGACGAGCACGCCCGGTTCACCTCGGTCGTGCCCGACTTCGAGGGCCAGCACGTCTTCGACGCCAATGCCGGGCTAGCCGCGAAGCTCCGGGAGCAGGGCAGCCTGGTCCGGCAGGAAACCTACACCCACTCCTACCCGCACTGCTGGCGCTGCCGGAACCCGCTGATCTACAAGGCCGTGTCCAGCTGGTTCGTCGAGGTGACGAAGTTCCGCGACCGGATGGCCGAGCTGAACCAGCGCATCACCTGGGTGCCCGAGCACGTCAAGGACGGCCAGTTCGGCAAGTGGCTGGAGAACGCGCGGGACTGGTCGATCAGCCGGAACCGGTTCTGGGGATCGCCGGTGCCGGTCTGGCAGAGCGACGACCCGAACTACCCGCGCACCGACGTGTACGGGTCGCTGGATGAGCTTGAGCGCGACTTCGGCGTCCGCCCTCGCGACCTCCACCGGCCCGGCATCGACGAGCTGGCCAGACCGAACCCGGACGACCCGACCGGCCGCTCGACGATGCGCCGGGTGCCCGAAGTGCTTGACTGCTGGTTCGAGTCCGGGTCCATGCCGTTCGCGCAGGTGCACTACCCGTTCGAGAACGCCGACTGGTTCGAGTCCCATTACCCGGCTGACTTCATCGTCGAATACACACCGCAGACCCGCGGCTGGTTCTACACCCTGCACGTGCTGGCCACCGCGCTGTTCGACCGCCCGGCGTTCCGCGA
>JBOHCP010000115.1:0-10302 GCA_050698875.1 Streptosporangiaceae bacterium
CGGCTACCCGGCGCTGGCGGTCGGCGCCCCCTGACTCGGCCGGCCCGCCCGGCGCTGCCAGCAGGCCCGCTCCGCCGCGGTCCAGGTCGTCGTCGTCAGCAGGTACAGGCCGGCGGCGAGCGGTACGAACGCGGCGATGATCACCGTGAGGTAGGGCAGCACCCGGCCGACCAGGCCAGCCAGCCCGGCCGCCGGGTCGGCGACACCTGGCGCCTGGCCGGCGGTCAGGCGGGCGGCCTTGCTAATCCGCGCGACGCCGAAGCAGGCCAGGGCCAGCAGCGCGAACAGGCCGAGGAATACCAGGCCGTGGACGCTCAGCGGGCCGGCGCCGGCCAGCCAGCGACTGCCGAGCGGGGCGCCAAGCAGGTCTCTGGTCAGCAGCGCGTTCGCCCGGCCGGCCACCGTCGTGGACAGGAACAGCCGGTACATGACGCTGAAGAACGGCAGCTGGATCAGGAGCGGCAGGCAGCCTGCCAGCAGGGTGCCGCCTTCGGCCTGGTAGAGCGCGGCGAGCTCGCGCTGCAGGCGGTCGGGCTGGCGGGCGTAGCGGGCGCGCAGCTCGGCCACCCGCGGCTGCAGGGCGGCGAGGCCGGCCTGGCCGCGGAGCGCGGCGAAGCTGAGCGGCGACAGCAGCAGCCGTACCGCCACGGTGAACAGCACGATGGCCGCGGTGGCCGCGAGCCCGCCCGGCAGCGGCGTCAGGATGACGGCCAGCGTGAACATGAGGTGATAGGCGACGCCCAGGGGCGCGTTGAGGAATCCGAGCATTGCAGACTGTCCTCCAGCAGGTCGAAGATTTCGCAGGTCAGCTGGAGACGGCCGGATGACGCACGGAGTCCGTATCGCGCTCGGTGCGCTGGGCAGGCAAGCGGGTCAGGCGGCCGCCGGGGCCGCCGATGGTGCTCTGGGCCGGGCGTGGCCCGCCGCGTCCGGGTCACGCTGACGCTGGAAGACCGCGTTCCAGGACTTGCGGCGCAGCGCGACGGCGCGCCGCAGCAGCGGCCCCGCGGTGAGGGCGCTGGCTGGCAGCCGCGACTGGGCGAGTACCGCGAGCAGAGCGCCCGCCAGCGCGATGGCCGCGATCGCGAGCACGCCGACCGACGCCGTCGGCGGGTGCCCGGCCAGCTGCCAGCAGGCAGCTACCTGCGCGGCCGCGATGGCGAGCGTGCTGCGGATCAGCCGGGCCACAGCAGACAGCGTACGTCGGCGGCCCCTGGCCCGGGCAGTGCTGGTCAGCCGTGGGCGGCGGAACGCCCGGTCAGCCGACGGGTCGGCGGACGGCGGGTCCGTGCGGAGTCGGCCGCGGCGCTGGCGACGGCGGTGCAGCCGTCAAAGCGGCGCCAGGTACCCACCGTCACGAACCGGCATCCCCCGGCTGGACGGCGGACTACCTGGAACTCGGCCGGCTCTTTGCCGGGTACACGTCGGCCGCCGCCGACGATCACGACACGGCACGGGCCGCCGAGGGCACCCGCCGGCTGCTGCATCGGGCGCCTCCTTCCGGGCGGCCCGGTTCCGCGAGCCCGCGGCGGACCGCCCGGCGGCCCAGGTCAGAAGCCGAATCGCCCGGCCTCCGTGCCCTGCTGCTGGCTCAGCCGGCAGGTCAGGCGTGGGTGCGCTGAACGCCGTTGTGCTGCTGCCAGGCGGACGCGCCGGCAGCACTCGCTGCCTTCGTCTGGCTCCACTTGTGCTTCGCGGCATCGCTCGGCGTCATCTCGAGTTCACGGAACCACTGGCGGCAGGCTGACGCCATCGCGGTTCCGCTGACGATCATGCCCATGAGCCCGATCAGGCCGCCGGCGCCGAACAGCACGGCCCCAGTGATCATCGGAGTCTTGTTCAGCTGGAATGCGCTTGAGGAGTAAGTCTGGCCGTTTTTCATTGTGTCCTTCCCCCGAAGGTTGTGGTCGCTCATCACCGTTCCCGTGCCGCGGCGCCCGAGTGTCATCCGTTCCGGGTGATTGCGATTGCGGCCAGCGCCGGTCACCCGAGCTGACGCAGGGCGTCCTTCACCGCGCGGTGGAACGTGGGGTAGGCGTAGATCATCTCCCGGAGCCGCGGTACCGGGACCGGTGCGTGCACGGCGAGGGTGAGCAGGCCGAGAACCTCGCCGCCGGCCGGGCCAGCCGACGTGGCGCCGACGAGCACGCCGCGCTCGGCGTCCGCGACCAGCTTGATGAATCCCCGATTGCCCGCCTTGTGGATCCAGCCGCGGGCTGAGGCAGGCAGCTGCGTCAGCCCGGTCTGCACCGCGACGCCGAGCCGATCCCTGGCCTGCGCCTCGGTCATGCCGACCGCGCCGATCTCTGGGTCGGTGAAGGTAACCCTGGGCACCGCGTGGTACTCGGCCCGATGCCGTGGCCGGCCGAGCAGCTGGTCCAGGATGATGCCGCCCTCGTACGTCGACATATGCGTGAACGCGCCCCGGCCCGTCACGTCGCCGAGGGCCCAGACGCCCGGCGCGGCCAGCATGTCCGCGTCGGTGTCGAGGAAGCGCGCGTCCTCATCGAGCCCGACGGCGCCGACGCCGAGCGCGGCCAGGTCGGACCTGCGGCCGGTGGCGACCAGCAGGCGCTCGGCGCGCGCCGAGGTGCGGTCCGCCAGCGTGACAGTGAACTCCCCGCCGTCGTGGCCGACCGACGCGGCCGCGACTCCGGTCAGGACAGCGATGCCCTCGGCGCGGAAGATCCCCGAGAGCAGCTCGCCGGACTCGGGCTCCTCGGCAGGCAGCAACTGGCCGAGCGCCTCGACGACGGTAACCGAGCTGCCGAATCGCGCGAACACCTGCGCCAGCTCGGCGCCGACCGCGCCGCCGCCAAGCACCACCAGCGAGCGCGGCACATCCTCGGCTTCGATCGCTTCCCTGCTGGTCCAGTACGGCGTGCCGGCCAGGCCGTCGATGGGCGGGATGGCCGGCGCGCTGCCGGTGCCGATCACGATGCCGCGGCGGGCCCTGAGCACCTGGTCACCGACTGTGCCTGGCCGGGTGCCGTGATGACGCCGTGACCGCGCAGCAGCGTGCCGCCGAGACCGGTGAACCGGTCGGCGGCAACCGTGTCGTCCCAGTTGTCGGTCGCCTCGGCCCGGATTCTGCTGGCCACGGGCGACCAGTCGGGTGAGATGACAGCCGACCCGGCCATGCCGGGAACCCGGCGGCCTTCCGCCAGCAGGTCGGCCGCCCGGATCATCATCTTCGAGGGGACGCAGCCCCAGTACGGGCACTCGCCGCCAACCAGGCGGTCCTCGATGGCCGCCACGCTGACGCCCGCCCGGGCGAGCTCGGAGGCCACCTGCTCGGCGCCAGGACCCATGCCGATGACGATTACCTCAACCGCTTGCTCGCTCATGGCACCTATAGTGCGGCCCGGCAGGCTCAGCCTGCTGCTCCGGCGTCGCGAGCGCTGCCCCGCTCGACTTCAGCGACCCGGACGGCGGTGAGGTGCAGGGCGCCGGTGAGTTCGTCCAGTACCCGCTGCCCGTCGATCGCCCCGCAGCTGAACAGGTCGATGGCGATCAGCCGCTCCTCGGGCCAGGTATGGATCGACAGGTGCGACTCGGCCAGGATCAGCACCAGCGTGACGGCGCCGTTCGGGAACACCACGTGGCTGCCTGCGAGCACGTGCCCGCCGCCCGACCGGATCGCCGCGCCCGCGAGGTCAGCCAGCGCGGCGACGTCGGTTACCGGCGAAGCCGGCGTGCACACGGCGTCGATGGCGTAGAGGCGCTTGGGTGAGACGGCTTCCCGGCGCCGCAGGTCGGCGTAGCTGCTCGCCGCGTCCATGGACGGCATGATGTGGGAGAATACCGTACTCGTGGGCAGAGGTTCCGGGTCGTCCCCCCGGCGCAGCACGGGTGAGCAGACGCCATGGATATAGACGAAGTAGTGGCCGCCGTCGCGGCTGCCGTGGGCCTGGCAGAGGGCGAATCAGGCATCCGTGACATCCTGTCGGCGGTCCTGACCGCCGAGCCGGCCGCCGTGCGCGAAGTGGCCCGGCTGGCGGAGCTGCCGGTGCCGATCGTGGCGGCCAGCTGCAACGAGCTGCGCAAGCACGGCATCGTCGATACCCAGCGGCCGGTGCGCCTCACGGTCAGCGGCCGGGCCGCGGTCGCCGCGGCGAACGTCGCGGGCGGCCTGCGCGTCACGTGCCCGGAGTGCGGCGGCCGTGGCGAGATCGTGCCGCCCGAACTGGCTGGCCTTGCGGCCACGCTGCACGCGATCGCCGCCGGGACGCCCGGCGCGAAGGCCGAGCTTGACCAGACGCACTGCACCGTTGACACCAAGCTGGGCCGCGTGCTGCGGCTGCAGCAGGCCCGCGCGCTGGCCGGGCAGCGCATCATCCTGCTCGGCGACGACGACCTCGTATCGGTCGCGCTCGCGCACTTCGCCCTGCTGACCCGCAGCGCGGGCGCCATCCGCCGGCTGACTGTGGTCGACGCCGACGCCGACATCCTGGCCTGGATCGGCCAGCACGTGGCGGACACCGGGATCATCGCTGAGACGGTGCGGCACGACCTGCGCCAGCCGCTGCCTGCCGCACTGACGGGTGCGTTCGACGTCGTGCTGACCGACCCGCCGTACACCGTCGCCGGAGGCCGCCTGTTCCTGAGCCGGGCGGTGTCCGCACTGGTGCCCCAGCCTGGCAGGCACGTGTTCTTTTCGTTCGGCGCCCGGCGGCCGGACGAGACGATCGCGGTGCAGCGCGCCATCGCCGAGATGGGGCTGGTGGTCAGGTCGCTCGCGCCGGGCTTCAATGAGTACCTGGGTGCCGGCGTGCTGGCCGGCACCAGCAACCTGTACCACCTGCGCACGGCGGCCGGCGCCAGTCCGCTCATCGACGGGGACTACGACGGCCCGCTCTACACGGCCGACAACAGGAGCGCGGCCACCAGGCCGTACCGGTGCGCCCGCTGCCGCGCGGTTCACGGGGTCGGCCCCGGTGGCCGCTGGCCGCAGATCGCGGCGCTGCAGGCGGCGGGCTGCCCGGCGTGCGGCGGCGCGATCTTCAGGCCGATGCCGCTGCACCCCCGGGGTGAGCGATGACCGGGTACCTGATCCGGCCTGCACTGGCCGGCGACGTCGAGGCCATCGTGGGGTACGAGATCGACATCGCCGTAGTCTCGTTCGCCGAGGAGGCCGTCACCGATCCCGCGCTGCACCGCAGGCGAGTTACCGGCGCGCTGGGCAAGCCGGGAGAGATCACGCTCGTGGCGGCCGCCGAGCAGGCACTGGAGGTGCCGGTCGGCTGGGCGTGGGTCTCGGCCAGGACCAACTCGCTCACCGGCGACCGGTACGGGAACTTCCGGTCGCTCGCCACCTCAGCCGTGCCTGACCGCAGCGCGATCGGCGAGCTGCTCATGGCGGCGGTGCTGGCGGCCGCCTCGCAGGCCGGGCTGGCCCGGCTCACCGGCAAGGTGCACGCCGGCAACGTGGGGATGCGGACGCTGTACCGGGAGTTCGGCTTCGCCGCCACGCACCTCACGATGGATCGCACCATCGCACTCGCCGCGGACCAGGACCAGGCCGGTGGCTAGCTCGCCTGCCCCGGCCGCCGTGATCAAGTGCATCGTGTGGGACATCGACAACACCCTGCTGGACGGCGTCTACCTGGAGTCTGGCGAGGAGCCGCCGCCGGCCGACCCGGTGCTGCTCGGCGTGCTCCGCGAGCTGGCCGGGCGAGGGATCCTGCAGGCGGTGGCGAGCCGGAACCCGCCAGCCGCGGCCGATTACGTGCAGCGGCTCGCGGGGCTGGACTTCGCCGCGGCCGAGTGCGGCTGGGACGGCAAGCCGGATGCCATCCGCCGGATAGCCGCGTGCCTGGACGTGCCCCCCGACTCGATGGCCTTCGTCGACGACGACATGGTGGAGCGCGCCGAGGTCGCGGCGGCCCTGCCCGGCGTGCTCGTGCTGACACCCGAGGGCGCGGCCGAGGCGGCAGGCTGGCCGCAGTTCAGCCCGCCGGTGGTGACGGCCGAGGCGCGCCGCCGTGGTCAGCTATACGCCGAGCGCCAGCGCCGCCAGGCCGCCGGGCGCGCGTTCGGCGGCTCTCGCGCGGAGTTCCTCAAGCAGGTGGGCACGCGCGTGACGATCAGGCCGGCCACCGCAGCCGACGTGCCCCGCCTGCACGAGCTGTCGGTGCGGACGCACCAGCTCAACTCGGCCGGGCAGTCGGTGGCCGAGGCCGAGCTTGCCGGGCTGGTGACGTCGGCCGGCCAGCAGGTGACCACGGTCAGGCTGGCTGACGACTTCGGCGACGACGGGCTGGTGGGTGCTGCGATCATGACAGGGAACACCGGGGACGCGGGGCCGGGGCCGGCCGTCGCGACGGCGCCGCTGGTGATGATGTCGTGCCGGGCGCTCGGCCGCGGCGCGCTCGACGCGCTGCTGGCCTGGCTCTGCCGGTCGGCCGCCGCGGCGGGCGCCGCCGAGCTGACGGTGCCGTGCCTGGTGACCGACCGCAACGTGCCGTTCCGGCTGGCGCTGGCCGCGGCGGGGTTCCGGGCCGAGCCAGGCGCGGCCGGGCCCGACGGGCGGGCGCTGTTCCGCCGGCCTCTCGCCACGGAACTGCCGAGCCTGCCGGAGTTCGTCGTGGCACCGGCCCCGCCGTGACGGCCGCCGACCGGGTGGCCGGCGAACTGCGCGATCTGCTGGCCGAGGTCACCGGCCGGGACGAGCTGCGCGATCTAGCGGCGTCGACCCCGCTGCTTGGCGGCGGCGCCGGACTGGACTCGCTCACCGGCACCCTGCTGCTGCGGCAGGTACAGCGCCGTTACGGCGTGGACGTCGCGGCCGAGGACCTCAACCTGGACGCGCTGCAGACCCTCGGCACCCTGGCGGCGTTCATCGCCGCCCGGATCTGACCGCGGTGCGGCGCAGCAGCGTGGCGACGGCCGCACCGCCACCAGGGACGCGGCCGCCACGTACTCGGCGCGCCTGGTCAGGAAGACCGAGATCGCCACGATCGGGAACAGCTCGCCCACGGCGCCCGCCGCCAGCACGTACTCGCCGAAGCTGCCGGACAGCATGTCGTGGTCCGGCAGGATCGGCAGCAGCGTGCCGAGCGCCGTCGTCGGCAGCGCCAGCCCGCTGGGCACGAAGTCGCGGACGAAACCGAACCAGGCGAGCACAGCGACCTGCGGGATGCGCGGGCCGGGCAGCACCGCGACGATGGCCGGCGCTAGCGCGGCTACCAGCACGACGGCGAGCAGGGTGTCGAGCCCCTGCGCTGTCGGCGTCACCTGCGGCAGTTCCCCCGGGCCTGACCACCGGTAGCCCTGTGCCCGGCGGTCCGGTGAACATGCCCGGTCCGCGGGTCAGCTACTGGCCCGCTGGTTGCGGGTGACATCGGTCACTGGCCAACCCGGCCCGGGTTCGCGAGAATGGCAGCAGGGCAGCACGCCCGCGCGTCGGCCGCCGCGGACCGTCAGAACGCCGCGCCAGGCAAGGGCCGCCCGATCCGGCCCGGCATCATGGGTGCCGTGGCAGTTACCCCGACGTTCCCGAGCCGCGAGACTCTCAGCCGGCTGAGGTTCCGCCCGCTGGACGTCGCCGTCGGCGTCGCGGTGCTGCTGCTTGTCTATGTGGTGGTGCGAGCCGGGGCGGGCGCACGCGCGCCTGCGCACCCGTCGACCACGATCGACCTGTCGCCGGCGAACCTGCCGTACTACGCCGTCCGCAGCTTGCTGCGCATGTTCATCGCGCTGTTCTTGTCCTACGCCTTCAGCCTGAGTTACGCCTACGTGGCGGCCCGGAGCAGGCGCTGGCGGCGGGTGCTGATCCCCGCTCTCGACATCTTGCAGTCGGTGCCGGTGCTCGGCTTCCTCGCGATCACCGTCACCCTCTTCGTCGCCTTGTTCCCCGGCTCGGAGCTGGGATTCGAGTGCGCAGCGATTTTTGCTGTTTTCACGTCAGAGGCGTGGAATATAACCTTCTCCTTCTACCACTCGCTGATCAGCCAGCCCAGTGAGTTCGACGAGGCCAGCAAGCTGATGGGCCTGTCGCGGTGGAAGCGGTTCTGGACCGTCGACGTGCCCGGCGGCGCGATTGGCCTGGTCTGGAACGGGATGATGAGCTTCGGCGGCAGCTGGTTCTTCCTCACCGCCTCCGAGCTGATCATGGTGTCGAACCGGAGCTACACCCTGCCCGGCGTGGGTTCCTACGTCGGCGTCGCCGAGCGCGAGGGGAACCTCGCCGACGTCGTCTGGGGCATCGTGACGATGATCATCATCATCCTGGTGGTCAACTTCTTCTTCTGGCGGCCGCTGGTCGCCTACGTAGAGAAGTTCAGGAACGAGCAGTCTGAGTCGGAGCTCAAGGCCAGGTCGCTCTTGCTGGACACGCTGCGCCGCTCGAACTGGCCGCGCGCGCTCGGGCGCGGCCGTCAGGCTCTCGCCCTCCCGGTCAACCGGGTGCTGGGCCGCGTGAGCGGGATCGACGACCAGAGCCTCGCGGCGCACGAGACCAGGCGCCGGGCCGCCGACGTCGCATTCACCGTCGTGCTGACGATCGCGCTTGGCCTCGGCCTGTACAGCATGCTGGCCTACGTCGCGACCGGCGCGGACGGGCTGGCGGTGTTCGGCACCGCCTTCGCGGACGGGTTCCTCACCTTCCTGCGGGTCGTGACCGTCGTGGCGGTCTCGTCGGTGCTGTGGGTCCCGGTCGGCGTGTGGATCGGCTTCAACCCGCGGGTCGCCCAGTTCATGCAGCCCATCGTTCAGGTGCTCGCGAGCTTTCCGGCGAATTTCATCTTCCCGTTCGCCATCGTCATCTTCCTGGACATCGGCCTGTCGCTGAACTTCGGCGCGATCGTGCTGATGGCGCTGGGCACGCAGTGGTACGTGCTGTTCAATGTCATCGCCGGGGCGAGCGCGGTGCCCTCTGACCTGAAGGAAGCCATGGACAACCTGGGCGTGCGAGGCTGGGGCCGATGGCGCCGGTTTGTGCTGCCCAGCATCTTCCCGGCCTACGTGACGGGCGCGATCACCGCGGCCGGGGGAGCCTGGAACGCGACCATCGTCGCCGAGATCGTGTCGTACAACCACCAGCAACTCGTCGCGAAGGGCCTCGGCTCGTTCATCGCGCTGAACAGCGGCACAACCCATCTGCCCGAGCTGTTCGCCGGCCTGCTGGTCATGTCCCTGTACGTCACCGGGCTGAACGTGCTGTTGTGGCGCCGGCTGTACAAGCTCGCTGAGACCAAGTTCGCGCTCGCATGAGCAGCTCGGTGATCTCCCCGGTGCGGCCGATCGGGCCCGACTCCGGCCCGCCGCTCATCAGCGTGCGGAACCTGAGCAAGTCGTTCTCCGGGCCTGGCGGCCGCCCGCTGCCGGTGCTCGACGAGATCAACATCGACGTGGCCGAGGGCGAGTTCGTCGCCCTCCTCGGCCGCAGCGGCAGCGGCAAGTCGACCCTGCTGCGCTGCATCGCCGGCCTGATGACCCCGACTGAGGGTGAGGTCCGGTTCCGCGGCAAGCCGCTGACCGGCACCAACCGCGAGACCGCGATGGTATTCCAGACCTTCGCGCTGATGCCGTGGCTGACCGTGCAGCAAAACGTCGAGCTCGGCCTTGAGGCGCGGGGCGTGGCGCCGCAGGAGCGAGCCGAGCGGGCGCTGCGGGCGATCGACATCGTCGGCCTGGACGGCTACGAGACCGCCTACCCCAAGGAGCTGTCCGGCGGTATGCGGCAGCGCGTCGGCTTCGCCAGGGCGCTGGTGGTGGAGCCCGCCGCCCTGCTGATGGACGAGCCGTTCAGCGCGCTCGACGTGCTGACTTCGGAGAACCTGCGCGGTGAGCTGCTGGAGTTGTGGGAGGGCCACAGGTTCCCCACCAAGACCATCGTCATGGTCACCCACAACATCGAGGAGGCGGTGCTGCTGGCCGACCGGATCCTCGTGCTCGGAACCAACCCCGGCCGGATCCGCTTCGACCTGGTCAACCCGCTGCCGCGGCCGCGCCGCCGGCGCACCCAGGACTTCGATGAGCTCGTCGACCAGATCTACCGCATGATGACGCAGCGGACCGCGGCAGCCGAGGAGCCTGCCGCGGCCGGCGCCCCGAGCCCGACCGGGACGATCAGCGACACCCCGCTGCCGCAGGCGACCGTCGACGGGCTTTCCGGGCTGGCCGAGATCCTGATGGCGAGACACGGCGGCGCGGCCGACCTGGCCGATCTGGCCGACAGCCTCGGCCTCGAGGTCGACGACCTGCTGCCGCTGGTGGATGCCCTGGTGCTGCTCGGCTTCGCCGGGCTGCACGGAGACCGGCTCGAGCTGACAGGGACCGGCCAGGTCTTCGCCGGGGCCA
>JBOHCP010000116.1:0-10276 GCA_050698875.1 Streptosporangiaceae bacterium
GAGCTGTACCGGGCGGCGCTGCGCATCCGCCGGTCCGAGCCTGCCCTCGGCGACGGGCCGATGACCTGGCTGGCGGCGGCCGACGGTGTGCTCGCCTTCGACCGTGGCACGCGGGTGCGGTGTGCGGTCAACCTGTCACCGCGGGCCGCCCCGCTGCCCGATCACGCCGGGCTGCTGCTGGCGAGCGGGCCGCTCGACGGCGGCCTGCTGCCGCCGGACTGCGCGGTGTGGCTGCGCGCCCCGGCTGTCAGCGGACCGTAGCAGCCGGGTCCGGCCAGCCGCGGGCGACCGTGCGGGCAAGGATGCCGAGCGTAGCCCGCAACGCGCCCTCGGAGATCACAGGAAAGATGCCCGCCGCGCGCCACTGCGGGTCGATGTCGGACCAGTCGTAATAGGACGTGACCAGCGTGCCGCCGTCGGCTGGGTCCAGCCGGTAGCCGTAGACGTGGCCGATCGGCGGGCGGACCACGCTGCTGACCTGCCAGGTGATCTCGCGGTCCGGCTCGAAGGCCGAGATCACGACGGTCACGTCGTAGCGGCCGAGCTCGGGGTAGTCGTTGAGGGCCTCCCGGTCCATGTGCACGACGAAGCTGTCGCCGACCTTGCGAACCGGCTCGCCGTCCGCGGACTGGAGCATGCCCGAGCTGTCGATCGCCACGTGACCCTGCGGATCACGCAGCACCGCGAAGATGGCCGCGGGCTCGGCCGCTATGGTGCGGGCGACCTCTATCCGCTCTTTCGTCATGCGGCCATTGTCAGTCATGTCGGCCGACGCCCGCTACCGTCTGCTGGCGGCCTGGAACGAGACGCACGGCCCGCGCGAGCGCGCTGGACCGGCAGCTCCATGCGGGCCGGGCTTACCGGAGTCGTCACAGCGAACTGGCAGGCGTGGGCACCCGGCCCTGGCAGGAGCCCTTCATGTCCCGCCGGACGCGGCCCTAGCGGCCGCGATCGCGGACGTGATCCGGGCGGTAGGCGGGTCCTGCGCATCGAACGCGGCGGGCTAGCCACGGCAGAACTGACCGCTCCCCGCCTCGCGCCGCAGCCGCTAGGGCTTGACCGCGACCAGCAGGAAGTGCCGCTGCCGGAACGAGGCCGGCCAGAGCTCGGGCGCGTCGTGGGCGGCCCGCAGCGCCGCCCCGCAGGCCTCCAGGCTGTACTCCGGGATGGCCCAGCTAACCACGTGCAGGTAGTACGCCAGGGCGCCGACGTCGCGGAACTCGTGCCGCTCCGCGCCGCGAACCGCTCCCTGCACGGTCAGCCCGGCGTCCCGGACCTGCTGCTGCGCCAGCGGAAGCCAGCTGTCCGGCTGCTCAGGAACCTGCAGGCCGACGAGCCGGTACAGGTCGTCGTAACCGTGGAAGTCCACTTGCTGGGTGACGAAGCTGCAGCCGGGTGCCAGCACGCGCGCGACCTCAGCGGCCCGGAATGCCTCGTGCCGGTTCGCGACCAGCGCGAACGCACCGTCGCGAAATGGCAGCCGTCCGCGATCGGTGCCGTCCTGATCGGTATTGTCCGGTGCGCCCTCGTCCTGGACCACCGGGATGCCGAGCGGTCGCAGCCTCGCCGCCGCCACCGGGACGTTCGGCGGCCAGCCCTCGGTCGCGATGGTTCGCTGCGGCCGGGGCGTCAGCCGGGACAATCGTTCTCCGCCGCCGGTGCCCATGTCGAGCATGGTGTCGACGGCCGCGGCCCGACGCGCCACCTCGCGCTGGTAGTTCCACGGCAGCCGTCCAGCCTCCGTCGACCGGCCTGACAGCCAGGAGAAGTCCCAGCCCGAGAACGGGGCTGCCAGCGCCTCGCTGATCAGATCGTCGAACGTCGGCATCGGGTCAGTGTCGCACGCTGCCCGCCGGAGCGGTCAGCCTACGCGCAGCGGCAGCGTCCGCGGGCCGCGGATCTGGCCCGACGACCACGTCACCGCCGCCGGGTCCGCGAGACTGAACGCCGGGATGCGCTCCAGCCAGACCTCCAGGGCTACCCGCAGTTCCATCCGGGCCAGGTGCGAGCCTAGGCAACGGTGGATGCCGAGCCCGAACGCCGCGTGCCGGTTCTCCTCGCGGTCGAGGATCACCTCGCCCGCCCGGTCGAACTGCGCGGGATCACGGTTGGCGGCGGGGAATGACAGCAGGATCCAGTCGTCGGCCTTCATCTCGACGCCCCGGAAGTGCATGTCGTGCTTTACCAGCCGCGCCATCGTGACCGGCGCGAATGCACGCAGGTATTCCTCCACCGCGGTTGGCAGCAGGCCGGGCTCGGCGACGAGCCGCGCCAGGTCGGCATCGTGCTGCGCCAAATGCCACAGCGAGGCGCCGATCGCGCTCCACGTGGTGTCGATCCCGGCGATGAGCAGTAGCGCCATCGTGCCAGTGACGTGCTCGGGCTCGAGCTTGCGCCCGTACAGTTCGGCATTGATGAGGAACGTGGTGAGGTCATCGCGCGGATTCGCCAGATGCTCGTGGACCTGCGCGAGCAGGTAGTCAAACAGCGACTGCATCCGCTCGATGCGCTGCTCTGGTGGCAGGTTGACGCCCTCTAGCGTGTTCTCCACGAACTGGCGGAACTGCGGGCCGTCCGCCGGCGGGAAACCGAGCATGTCGGCGATCACCCGCATCGGGATGTGCTGAGCATAGTCGCGGGCGGCATCGACGACGTCCTGCCCCGCCATTGCGTCGATGAGCGCGTGGCAGAACGCCCTGGTCGCCGGCTCCAGCCTGGACACCGCCGTCTTGGTGAACGCGGGCAGCAGCAGCTTGCGCGCGTCGTGGTGGAACGGCGGGTCGGAGGAGATCGGCGGCGAGCCGCCGATCGGGGCGATCTCCGCCGGCGGCCGGAAGTTGCCCATGATGATCGAGCGGGAGGAGAAATTCTCGGTGTCGTAGGCGATTGCCGCGACGTCCTCATAGCGCACGGGCAGCCAGCCGCCGCCGAACCGGCCGGTACGCGCGATCGGGCAGCGCTGCCGCAGGTCGTCCTGGATGCGGTACGGATCATCCGACCACTCCGGCTCGAAATGAGAGAAGTCGCTGGCCCAGTCGGAGACCGGCCCGGTGATGATCTCGTTACGGGTGCCGAGAAGGTCCTCGTCCTGCGGTTCGCGGGAATCACGCGTGAACCGGTCATCAACGGTCATGACTGCTTCTCCTCGATGAGCTCGATCGCGCGCTCTGGGCAGTTAGTGGCGGCACGGTGGGCGTCGTGCTCCTGCTGCGGTGGCACGACTCCGTCGCCCAGCACCATTCCGTAGCCCTCGTCGTCCTCGCCGAACACGTCAGGGGCGAGGTCGTAGCACCGGCCATGTCCCTGGCAGCGCTCTGGGTCGATGTGAACTCTCACCGTGGTGCTCCCGTCTGTGCTGGCCGCAGCGGTGACTCCAGCGGTCCGGCCCATGCAAAGAATTTAAAAGAACGTTCATCTGATTCGTCAAGACCCTGCAGCCTGGTCACCTGGTGGCGGCTTCGGGCGGCTGGCTCGTCGCGGGCTCTCGCCGTCCGAGGCAACCGCCTTGCCGATGTTCGTCTTCAGGCGGCCGAGCACCATGCCCCAGGCTGCCTCCATGAACGTCGCCCGCGTGCTGGTGTCCGCAAGCTGATGGACCGCTCCGGTCTTCGAGCGGCTGCGCTACGTTCGCAGCCGGGAGCTAGGCGCTATCTAGAGGCTGACGCGGGTGCGCGTCTCGTCGGGCACGCTAGCCCGGCCACTCGCCGGTGAACTGGCTGACGTTCGCCCTGGTGACGACGCCGTTGCCGGGCAGCCCGGCCACCGGGTCGATGGCGCCGCTCACCTTGCCGGTGCTGAGCGCCGCGATCAGCGCTTGCATCGCGAGGCTGCCCTCCCTGGCCGGCGCCTGCGCGACGTCGCCGTACCAAGCGCCCGCGGCGATGCCCTGCAGCGCGGCCGCGCTCGCGCCGTACCCGACCAGCAAGACCTTGCCGGCGAGCTTCGCCGCCGCCAGCGCCTGGGCCCCGCCCTCGATGCCCTGGTCGGAACCGACAATCAGGTTGAGCGTCGGCTGAGCCTGCAGCATGCCCTGTACCGCCTTCAGGCCGGTGGCGGGGCTGAAGAAGCTCTGACCCTGCGCGATCACCTCCACCGCCGGATCGGCAGCGATGGCCTGGTCAAAGGCGCCGCTGATCGCGGCGTCCAGCGCCGACGCCTTGATGTCGTACAGGTAGCCGACATTGCACGGGCTCAGATTCTCCGACTGGCATGCGCGCACCACGAGCTGGCCGAGCTGGTTGCCGATCTTGGTTGGCACGAACGTGACGTTCGCCGACAGCCCCTTCACCTGCGCCTCGTCGGTGGTCATGTTCGGCCCGAGGATCTGGTCCATGTTCACGACCTTGATCCCCTTCGCGATCGCCCGCTGGACGAGGCTGGTGAGCCCGGTGCCCACGATCGGCTGCAGGATGATGCCGTTGTAGTGGCCGGACGTGATCGCGTCCTGCAGTTGCGAGTACTGCGTCTGCGGGCTGTTGTTGGCGTCGAAGACCTTCACATTGGCGTGGTCGTCGTCGGCCACCGCCTGCGCGGCCGCCAGCATCGGGGCGTCGTAGCTGTTCTCGACGGCGAAGGACAGGTACGCGATGTTGAGCGGCTTGCTGGCGGAGGACGATGCGGACGGCGAGCGGCTGCCGCAACCGGCGAGGCCGAGTGCGGCAGCAACGGCGACAAGCGCGGTAGCGCCATGCCGGAACCTGGTGCCGTTACTCAATCGTGCTCGCACGGCTGGAGTCCTTTGTGCTTACTCACTGGATGGCGGGTTTGCGAAAACACGGTGGGCCGGGTGCCGGCCGGGTGCCCGGCCCACCGGTTTCTGGCCTCGTCGGGTGCGCAAGGCACGTGACTCACATCGTGTCAGTTGCGAACTGCGAACATGCTGACAATTGCCGACATCTGCTGCCGTCAACCGGTCGTTGCCACGGACAGTTGTCCGGATCACGATCAGATCGACCTGAACCGGGAGCGTGGACCGTCGAGGGACACGCTGTCAAGCGGGAACTCGGGCATGTGCACGAGTTCACACATTGCCGCGTCCGCAGAGCGGACAACATGCCGGGGGCGGCGTTAATCTCAGGTGGCGCGTGTGAAGGGGTACGCCGCTGCGTCGCACGCTGGCTGGAGGGGAGAGGGGCATGGCGCGAGCAGACGCCGGGCCTGACTTCATCGAGGCGCTGGCGAGGGGCCTGGATGTGATCAGGGCGTTCCGGCCGCGCGAACCAGTGATGTCGCTGGCTGCGGTGGCGGGCGAGACCGGACTGGCCAGGCCGACTGCCCGGCGGATGCTGCTCACGCTGGCCGACCTCGGTTATGTGCGCGCTGTCGACGGCGGCTTCGAGCTCACCGCCAGGGTGCTCGACCTCGGCATGACCTATGTGTTGTCGCGCAGCTTGTGGGACGTGGCCAGGCCGCACATGGAGGCCCTGGTGGCGCAGACGCGCGAGTCGTCGTCGATCGCTCAGCTGGACGGCTCGGACATCATCTACGTGGCGAGGGTGGCGGTACCGAAAATCGTCACGCTTGCCGTCACCATCGGGACCCGGTTCCCCGCGATGCAGACCTCGCTCGGGAAGGTGCTGCTGGCGGCCCTCCCCCCGGCCGAGGCGGACCGCGTGCTGGCCGAGCCCAGCCGGTCGGGGATCGCCCCGCGCTACCAGGACGCGACGCGCCGCGCGGCGGAGCTTCGCGACGTGCGGGCCCGTGGCTGGTCACTGACCGATGAGGAGCTGGCACCCGGCATCCGCTCGGTCGCGGCGCCGCTGCGCGATGGCAGCGGGCGAGTGATCGCCTCGCTCGACGTGAACACCCACGCCGCCGAGACGCCGGTGGAGAAGCTGACGGGGGAGTACCTGCCCCTGCTGCTGCACGCGGCCGGCGCGATCAGCGCCGACTGGGCCGCTTACCAGTCTGCGCCCCAGCTGACTGTGCCTGTTTCGCAGGCCTCAGCCTGGCGCCGCTCGTCTTGACAGCGGCGCCATCACGGCACGACACTAACGCAGAATTCCGGACTCGTGTCCGTCAGACGGACAGAGAGCGACTGTCGCTTCGATGACGCAGGCAGAATTCACTGCGAGCGCGGGCCCGCTGGCCGGGCTTCTGGTAGCCGACTTCTCCCGCGTGCTGGCCGGGCCGTGCTGCACGATGCTCCTCGCCGACCTCGGCGCGGACGTGATCAAGGTAGAGAGCCTGGCTGGCGACGACACTCGCCGGTGGGTTCCGCCGGTAACCGACGCGGGCGTCTCGACCTACTTCCTGGCCATCAACAGGAACAAGAGGTCCGTCGCGCTCGACTTGTCCAGTCCCGAGGATCTCGCGGCCGCGCGCGAGCTGGCCCGGCGAGCCGATGTGCTGGTGGAGAACTTCAAGCCCGGCGGGCTGGCGAAGTTCGGGCTGGATTATCGGTCGGTCGCTGCCGGGAACCCGGCGCTGATCTACGCCTCGATCAGCGGCTTCGGCGCCGGCGGCGGCAAGGACCTGCCCGGCTACGACCTGATGGTGCAGGCGATGTCCGGGCTGATGAGCCTGACCGGCGACGCGGATGGGCCGCCGTACCGGGCGGGCATCTCGGTGTTCGACGTGATGACCGGGCTGCACACGGCGATCGGGATCCTGGCTGCGCTCAACCACCGCACCCGGACTGGCCGCGGCCAGCACGTCGAGGCGAGCCTGATGGCGTCCGCGCTGTCGGGCATGGTCAACCAGACCAGCGCGTACGTGGCCGCGGGCGTGACGCCGTCCCGGATGGGCAACTCGCATCCCAGCCTGTTCCCGTACGAGCCGCTGCCCACCGGCGACGGCGAGCTCATCGTCACCGCCGGTAACGACGCGCAGTTCCGCAAGCTCTGCCACGTGCTGGGGGCCGAGTACCTAGCAGACGACCCCCGGTTCGCCCGCACCGGTGCGCGCACCGCCAACCGGGCACAGCTGCGTGCGCTGCTGGTCGAGCGACTGGCCAGCCGACCCGCGGCGGGCTGGTTCCAGGAGCTCATCGCGGCGGGCGTGCCGTGCGGTCCGATCAACTCCGTCGCGGCGGGCGTCGCCTTCGCTGCCGAGATCGGGCTAGAGCCGATCGTGCTCGCCGGACAGGGCGCCTCGGCGGTGCCGACCATCCGGCACCCGCTAGAGTTCTCGGCCAGCCAGCCGCGCTACGACCTGCCGCCGCCCGGCCTCGACGAGCACGGCGCCGAGATCCGACAATGGCTGCCCACGGGAGTAGCGAGATGACCCATCACGACGCAGGGAGTGATCGGACAACACGGCACGGCGCAGGGAGTGATCGGATCACACGGCACGAGACGCGGAGAGATCACGGCACACCGCGCGAGGCCGGCCAGGGAGCCCCGGTGCCATCCTTCCCGACCTCGATCGGCATCTCCGACCCCGACACCATCACCGTCCTCGGTCACGACCTCGCAGCCGAGCTGATGGGCCGTGTGGGTTTCGCCGAGCTGACCATGTGGCTCGTGACGCAGCAACGCCCGACGCCTGGCCAGGTCCGGGTGCTCGAATCGGTCCTGGTCGCGCTCGCCGACCACGGGTTCACCCCGACGGCGATCGCGGCACGGCTGACGTATCTGAGCGCGCCCGACTCGGTTCAGGGAGCGCTCGCAGCCGGTCTGCTCGGCGGCGGCTCGCGCTTCCTCGGCGTGACCGAAGACACGGCTCTGTTCCTGGCACAGGCGCTGGCGGGCCAGCCGGAGCCCGCGGACGACGCGGACTTCGACGCACTCGCGCTCGGGGCCGTCCGGCAGGCTCGCGCGGCTCACCGCTTCGTCCCTGGTCTCGGGCATCACCTGCACAAGGTCACCGATCCGCGCACGCCGGTACTGATCGCGATAGCCGAGGAGGAAGGGCTGCGCGGCCCGCACCTGCGGCTGTTCGAGGCGATCGGCCGTGTGCACCCGCAGGTGCTCGGCCGTACGCTGCCGCTGAACGGAGCCGGCACGTGCGGCGCCGCGCTGGCGGACCTGGGCCTGCCGCCGGAACTGCTGCGCGGGTTCGCGTTGCTGGCGCGGACCGCGGGCCTGCTCGGCCACCTCGCCGAGGAACGGCGCCAGCCGATCGGCATGGACATCTTCCAGACCGTCGAGCAGAACGCGCGGTATGTGCGGCCGGAAGACGCGTAACGCCATGATCGCGAAGACTGTGCGTGCTCTGTGCACGCAAGGTCTTCGCCGAACGCAAAGTCTTCGCGATCATGAAGGCTTAAGGTTCGAGGCCGAGCTCGGCGAGTATCGCCGCCGTGTGCTCGCCGAGCGCGGGTACGCGGCCCATGGCTGGCTCGCGGCCGCGCACGGTCACCGGGGGCAGTAGCGCACGGACCGGGCCGGCCGGGGTGTCGACGTCGCGCCAGCGGTCCCTGGCCGCCAGCTGCGGGTGCGCCGCGAACTCCGCCGGGGTGCGCAGCCGCGCCGTCGCGATGCCGGCGGCATCGAGCATGGTTACTACCTCGTCAGCGGACATGCTCGCCAGCTCCGCTTCGATGATGGCGGTGAGCGCCTCGTCGTGGGCGACCCGGTCGGTGTTGGTCGCGAACCGCGGATCGGCGGTGATCTCGGGCCGGCGCAGCACGTCGGCGCACAGTACCGCCCACTCGCGGTCGTTCTGCAGGCCGACGAACACCTGCCCGTCGGCAGCCCGATACGGCCCGTACGGTGAGATCGACGCGTGCCGCGCACCGGTGCGCCGGGGTGGCTGTCCGCCGTACCCGGAGAACAGGACGGGCTGGCTCATCCACTCGCCGAGCGCGTCCAGCATCGCGACCTCGACGGCGCCGCCCTCCCCGGTGCGCTCCCGCTCATACAGCGCGGTCAGCACGCCGGCGTACGCGTACACGCCGGCCGCGATGTCGGCGACCGAGATTCCCGCCTTGGCCGGAGCCTCCGGAGTGCCGGTCACCGACAGCAGCCCGGCCTCGCACTGCACCAGCAGGTCGTAGGCCTTCTTGCCGGCGTAAGGTCCGTCCGGGCCGTACCCGGACACCGAGCAGCAGATCAACCTCGGATGCCGTGCGCGCAGCGCTGCCGCGGACAGACCCAGCCGGTCCGCCGCGCCGGGCGCCAGGTTCTGCACGAACACGTCAGCCCGCGCCAGCAGCGCTGCCAGCACCCGCTGCCCGCGCTCGGTCTTGACGTCGAGCTCGACCGACTCCTTGCCGCGGTTCAGCCAGACGAAGTAACTCGCCTGGCCGAGCACCGCATGGTCGTAGCCGCGAGCGAAGTCACCCGTCCCGGCGCGCTCCACCTTGATCACCCGCGCGCCGAGGTCGGCCAGCTGCCGGGTAGCAAACGGCGCCGCGACCGCCTGCTCCAGCGACACCACCGTGACGCCCGCCAAGGGCAGCGCCGCGGGGGGCTTGGAGGGGTCGTCCCTCCGGGCTGGCGCCGCGGGGGGCTTGGGGGGGTCGTCCATCCGGGCTGGCGCCGCGGGGGGCTTGGGGGGGTCGTCCCCCTTGGCTGGCACCGCGGTCATGGCTGCGCCACTCCGCTCCTGGGCAGGAACTCACGGAGCACATCGGCTGCGTTCTGCCAGGTCCACGCTGACCAGTCGGTGTCCAGGCCGGGCACGCAGTCGGCCAGCTTGGCTGACAGCTGCGCGGCCGACGGGGGCCGGGCGGGGGAACCGGGCGGGTACTGCAGCTCGGCGTGGTCAACGACCCCGTTCCCTCGATGAATTCTCAGCTGCAGCTGCCCGTCGAGCAGTCCGTCGCCCCCCGGATCAAGCTCGGTCTCGACCAGGCCGACGAGCCGTCGCGCCGCGGGCCGGCCCACGGCCGCGTCGGTGAAGCTGGCGAAGCCCGGGCTGCGGTCGAGCAGGGCGGCCGCGACGGCGTACTCGAGGCTGAACTTGCCCTGCAGGCCGGTGTCGGGGCGGTGGTGGATCAGCGGCACAACCGTGGCCTCCGGAGTGCGCACCTCGATCCGGAACACGTCGTCGGCGTCGAGACCCGTCTCGGTCAGCTCCGCGATGGCGCTGATCGGGCGCTGCAGCGCGTAGCAGCACGGATACATCTTGATGGCAAGCCCGTCGGGCACCGCCGGGCCGATGAGGTCGAGCCCGCCCGGTTTCGCGCCAACCAGCGGCAGCCACGCGTCGAGCGCCTCGTCGTCGGCGCTCGCGCCGGCCGCGGCCAGGGCCGCCGCGCGCAGGCCTGCCCCGACCGCGAAGCCGACCTGAAGCGACTTGGCGTCGGTACCGAAGGCGCGCTGGACGCCGCCGGCCGCCGGGACGGCCAGCGCGATGGCCGTCGCGATGCGCTCGGCGCTGAGGTTCATGG
>JBOHCP010000117.1:0-10254 GCA_050698875.1 Streptosporangiaceae bacterium
ACACATCTGGCGGCGGCGCTGCCGCACGTGACCGGCAGCGACTACATGGTCGAGCACTGCCGCGACCCTGCGACTGAGATCGGCACCGCGAGCGCGCTCTGGAATCTGGCGTACGACGCCGGATACGGGGCGGGCCCGGCCGTCTTCGGGCTGCTTGTCGGCCACACCGGGTATCCGGCCGCCTTCGCCGCCACGGGCGTGCTGATACTGGCAGCCCTGCCTGCGTGCCGCCGGGTGCGGCGCTCACCGGGCTCTCAGACCAGCGCGGCCTCGTCGTAGTCCATGAACGATCGCTGCTCAGGGAAGAGCTTGCGGTTGTGCGTCCACTCCTGAGTCGCCGTGAAGGTCTCCTTGGTGTACGGCAGGAAGACGATGCGCTCGCCGGTCCCGAACGTCCGCACGTCGACGTGCTCGCGGTACTGCTCGGGCACGGCCTGCAGGTGGTAGTGCTTGTAGCGCTCGGGATGCAGGTCGATTTCGGTCTGAGCACTGCGGAGCGCGCGCAGGTACTTCTCGACGTCGGACCTGCTGACGTCTGTCCCGGTCACCAGGAACCCGATCATGAAGGATGCGTCGGCCACTTTCCGGAATCCGTACGCCTCCGCGATATACAGCGGAACGCCCCACGCGGTGGCCGCGGGAACTTGTCGGGTCAGCAGTGCGCTCAGGCGCTCATTCGGCGGCCCCTCGAAACTCAGCGTGATCTGCTCGGCCGGAAGCACATCCTCCAGGGCCTGCAGCGTGGCGAAGTGGCTGCCGGAGTGGTAACCGACGCCGATCGGGACGCCGGCGAGGTCCTCAGGACGGCGGATCGGCGACTCGGGCGGCACGACGATGCCGCCCGGCGCGACCGAGTAAGCCGTGGTTACGAGCTGACCGCTGCCCTCGCTCGCCGCGACACTCGTGGCCCAGTGGCACGCGCAGCTCACGTTCGCGCCGCTGCGGCCTGCCTCGAACGTCTCGAACGCGCCGGTCTTGATCTGCCCGGTCCCGTCCCGGTGCGCCGAGCGCATGCCGTAGTCTCCGTCGATCACGAAGCTGTACTCGAGGCCCTCTGCGGTGAAGAGGCCCTTCTCGTCGGCAACCCACTCTTGCAGCCGCCCATGCGGCATGATCTTGAGCGCCATCTGCATCCTCCTGAGCGCGGCCGGTCCGGCCGATCAACGCAGGTCAGCGAGCTTCGAACCAGGCCCCGCGCGCATGCGCCGCCGATGCTGCCAATCCCGCTGGCATTCGGCGTCAACGTAGCTCGCTGCCGCAAGGCCGGTCAAGGCGTCGTCCGGCTGACGGAAACCCGGCCAGTGCCGGCGCATCGGCGTTACGGTCGCGGTCTGGGTATGAAAGCGGACGGAGGAGCGGCGCAATCATGAGAGTGTCCCGATGAGTCTCGACCGGATCAACCCGGACGGGCTTCCCGTCCCGTCGGGGTTCAGCCACGCGGTCCGCGCCACCGGCACAGTCCGGGTGCACCTGGCTGGGCAGACCGCGCTGGATCGCGACGGCAGGATCGCCGGTCAGACCGTCGTGGAGCAGTTCGAGCAGGCCCTCGGCAACCTGCTGACGGCGCTGCGCGCAGCCGGCGGCGAGCCCGCCGACCTGGCGAGCCTCACCATCTATGTGGTGGACGTCGAGGACTACCGGGCACATGCCGCCGAGATCGGCGCGGTGTGGCGTCGGCTGGCGGGCCGGCACTACCCGGCCATGGCCGCGGTCGGGGTCGCCCGGCTCTGGGACGCCGACGCGCTGGTCGAGGTTCAGGGGGTGGCGGAGGTCGCGGCTGGCTGAGCAGCGTCAGCCGCGGATCACCGACATCGCGTGCCGGTGCGCTGGCTCGGCCAGCTGGTCGTTCAGCCTGCCGAACAGGGCGGCCGCGGTCTCGCCGCTCCAGGGCCGCGGCAGCAGTTCCAGCGGCAGCCCGGGATCACGATACGGCAGCTGCCGCCACAAGGTGAGAATCGGCACATACGCGGCAAACGACACCTGATCGGTCACCGGACGGCGCGCCAGGCGGCGCGCCACCGGGCCGAATCGGCCGGTGAACGCGCCGTACAGCCTCGTCAGCTCGTCGAGGTCCCACCAGTCACCGATCTTGCTGCTGACGTCGGCGAACCCGATGTGCTCAGCACCGAAAAGGTCGACGTAACCGCCCAGCCCATGCCGGGCGAGCACGGTCTCGGCCTCAGCCCCGACGTGTCGCGGGGCGACCCAGACGCCCGGCGCGACCGTTCCGAAGCCGAGCCGGGTGAGCCGGGTGCGCAACTCGTGCCGCTTGCCTCGGTCTCGCTCGGGCACCGAGAAGACCGCGACGACCCAGCCGTCCGCCGCGGACGCGCGGCAGCCGCGGAAGATCCGGGCGTCCCCCTCTTTCAGGATCGCCAGCGCGTCGCCGGAGAGCGCATAGCCTGCCGCGCCTGACATCGCCAGGCTGAGCAGAATGCCCCGCTTCTTCAGCCGGTATACCGACGAGCGCACGGCCTGGCCGTCGATGCCAAGATCCGCCATCAGCCGCACCAGCGCGGCGACCGACAGCCAGTTGTGCTCCTCGCGGGCATACAGCCCGTAGACCGTGACGATGAGCTGACGTGGCTGGATATCTGCGGCCGGGGCTTCGGCCTGTACCGGCGCGGTTGTCACGGTTGTCATGATTTCAGACCTGACCCTCGCATCTCATATAGCGAGTTATTGACCACCGTCACAGATAGAGCATAATGAGACGGAGCGCGCGCGCCAAGACCGAGCAGGGGAGGGGAACGCCGTCGGAGTGGTGGCAGCCCGGACAGCCGTCGCGGCGCCAGCGGCTCAGAAAGGCCGCGTCGTGACGCCTGCCGGCTCTGCGCACGTTGACACCTTCTGCCGGGACAACCTGCCGCCGGAGGCGGACTGGCCGCGGCTCCGTCGGGATCACCCGGATGCCCAGTATCCCGATCGCCTCAACGCCGCCGCGGCCCTGCTCGACGACACGGTGGCCAGGCTCGGCGCGGGCCGGACGTGCCTGCTGACCGACAGCGAGCGGTGGACCTACGGTGATCTGCTCGAGCGGGCCAGTCAGGTGGCACGGGTGCTGACCGAGGATCTCGGCCTGGTGCCTGGCCAGCGGGTGCTGCTGCGCGGCCCGAACAATCCGTGGCTGTTCGCGTGCTGGTTCGGCGTGCTGAAGGCGGGCGGCGTCGTGGTTGCCACCATGCCCCTGCTGCGCACGAGCGAGCTGACGACGCTGATCGGCCTGACCAGGCCCGCGGTCCTGCTCTGCGACCACCGCTTCGTCGACGACCTCGCTGCCGCCGCGCCCGGCACGCCGCTGCTCCCATTCGGCGGCGCCGACGATGACCTCGGCAGGCGAGCAGCCACCAAACCCGGCACGTTCGACAACATCGACACCGCCGCCGACGACGTGGCGATGCTCGCCACCACATCGGGCACCACCGGGGTGCCGAAGGTGACGGCGCACTTCCACCGCGACGTGCTGGCCGTCGCGGATACCTTCAGCAAGCACCTGGTCAGGCCCGAGCCCGGCGACGTGTTCACCGGAACGCCGCCCATCGCGTTCACCTTTGGCCTCGGGGCCCTGCTCGTGTTCCCGCTCCGGGCCGGGGCAGCCAGCCTGCTGCTCGAGCGGGCGACGCCGGTCGAGCTGGCCGAGGCCGTCGAACGGCATCACGCGACCGTGCTCTTTACCGCGCCGACAGCGTACCGGGCGATCCTGCGCGAGGGCGCGGCCGCCAGGCTCGGCAGCGTGCGCTGCGCCGTCTCAGCCGGCGAGCACCTGCCTGAGTCGGTCTGGCACGAGTTCCGTGCGGCCACCGGCGTGCGCATCATCGACGGCATTGGCAGCACCGAAATGCTCCACATCTTCATTGCGTCAGCCGACGACGACATCCGGCCTGGCTCGAACGGCCGGGCCGTGCCCGGCTACACCGCGCGGGTGATCGGTCCGGACGGCGAGCCGGTCCCGGACGGGATGCCGGGCTCGCTGGCCGTGGTCGGCCCTACCGGATGCCGCTATCTGGCTGACGCGCGGCAGCAGAGCTACGTCCGCGACGGCTGGAACATCACCGGGGACACCTACATTCGCGACGGCGACGGCTACTTCTGGTATCAGGGGCGGAGCGACGACATGATCGTCTCCTCCGGCTACAACATCGGCGCCCCTGAGGTGGAACGGGCGCTCGAGCAGCATCCCGACGTGGTCGAGTGCGCCGTCGTCGGACGCCCTGACGCCGACCGCGGGATGATCGTGCACGCGGTGGTCGTGCTGGCGGCGGGCGCTGCCGCCGACGCTGCCAAGGTCGCCGAGTTGCAAGACCACACCAAGGCGCTCATCGCGCCATACAAGTACCCCCGCTCGATCGAGTTCGCCCGCGCGCTGCCCCGGACTTCTACCGGAAAGCTGCAGCGGTTCGCGCTCCGCGAGCCGCCGGCCGGCCGGTAGCCGGGTCACCCGGCAAGAAGGGAACGGCCTCGTGCGTATCGCCGTGATCGGCGGCGGCCCGGCAGGGCTGTACTTCGCAGCGCTGGCGCGATCACTGGATCCGGCTGCCGACATCACCGTCTGGGAGCGGAACGCGGCCGATGACACCTTCGGCTTCGGGGTCGTGCTCAGCGACGAGACGCTCGGCGGGATTGAGCACGCCGACCCGGTGTTCTACGCCCGGATGGCCGGGCAGTGCGCCCGCTGGGACGACATCGACGTCCACCTCCGCGACAGTGTGACGACGGTCGGCGGACAGGGCTTTGCCGCGATCGGCCGGAAGAAACTGCTGCGGCTACTGCAACAGCGGTGCCGTGAGCTGGGCGTCCGGATCTGCTTCGGCACCGAGGCGCCCGACCCCGAGACACTCCGCCGCGGCTCGGACCTTGTCGTCGCCGCTGACGGCGCCAACTCGGGCGTGCGCGCGAGGTACGCCGACGCCTTCGGCCCGATTCGCGTGCTGCATCGCAACAAGTACATGTGGCTCGGCACCGACCTGGTGTTCGACGCGTTCACGTTCGGAATCCGGGAGACCCCCTACGGGGTGATGCAGGTGCACGGTTACCCGTACGACGCGACGGGCAGCACCTTCATCGTCGAGATGCACGAGGACGTGTGGCGCCGGGCCGGCTTCGGCGAGTGGGCAGAGTCCGCGTTCCCGCCGGGGGTCAGCGACGACCGGTCGGTCGCCCGTATTGCCGACCTGCTCGGGGACGTGCTCGGCGGGCACAAGATCCTGGTGAACAACTCGAAGTGGCAGAGCTTCGGCACGATTACGAATGCGGCCTGGCGGCACGGCAACCTTGTCCTGCTCGGCGACGCCGCGCACACCGCGCACTTTTCCATCGGCTCGGGCACCAAGCTCGCCATGGAGGACAGCCTGGCGCTGGCAGCCTGTCTGCGTGAGCACCCCGGCATCGAGGCAGCGGTGCAGGCCTACGAGGCCGAACGGCGCCCTGTTGTCGCGTCGACGCAGCGCGCCGCCAGGGCAAGTCTCGAGTGGTTCGAGAATATCGGCCACTACATCCGCCAGGGGCCCGAGCAGTTCGCCTTCAACCTCGTTACCCGAAGCCGTCGCATCACCTACGACAACCTCCGGCTTCGCGATCCCGAGTTCATGGCCCGGATGGACGCGTGGTTCGCCCAGCGCACCGCCGCGCCGGCCAGCACCGCCGCGCCGGGTGGCGCACCGGCCAGCACGCCGCCGATGTTCCAACCGGTCCGCCTTGGCAACCTCTGGCTGAACAACCGGGTGATCGTCTCGCCGATGGACATGTATTCCGCCTCCGACGGCGTACCGGACGACTTTCACGTTGTCCACCTCGGTGCTCGCGCGCTCGGCGGCGCGGCCCTGGTGATGACCGAGATGGTGTGCGTCTCCCCGAACGGTCGCATCACCCCCGGCTGCGCGGGCATCTACGCGCCGGAACAGGAGCAGGCATGGGCTCGGGTCGTCGACTTCGTGCACCGCCGCAGCGCCGCCAAGATCGGCATCCAGATCGGCCATTCCGGCCGCAAGGGGTCGACGAAGCTGATGTGGGAAGGCATGGACGAGCCTCTCGAGCACGGCAACTGGGAGGTGGCCGCGCCGTCGCCGATCCCTTACTCGCCGGGTAATCAGACCCCGCGCGAGCTCAGCCGCGCCGACCTTGACCAGATCACCGAGCAGTTCGTGACCGCCACGCGGGCAGCCGCGAGGGTCGGTTTTGACGTGCTCGAACTGCACTGCGCGCACGGGTACCTGCTGTCCTCCTTCCTGTCGCCGCTGTCCAATCATCGTCAGGACGCCTACGGCGGTCCGCTGGAGAACCGGCTGCGCTACCCGCTTGAGGTGTTCGACGCGGTGCGGGCAGCATGGCCTGCGCAGCGGCCTGTCAGCGTGCGGATCTCCGCGACCGACTGGCACGAGGGCGGCAACGACGTCGAGGACGCGGTGCAGATCGCGGCGGCGTTCGCCGAGCACGGCGCGGACGCTCTGCACGTATCCACCGGGCAGGTGGTCAAGGACGAGCAGCCGGAGTTCGGCCGCAGCTACCAGACCCCGTACGCCGACCGCATCCGCAACGACCTGGCAGGCCGCTACCGAGTGGCGGTCATCGCCGTCGGGGCCATTTCGTCCTATGACGACGTCAACTCGCTGCTGCTGGCTGGCCGTGCGGACCTCGTCGCGGTCGGGCGGCCGCACCTCTACGACCCGCAGTGGACCCTGCATGCCGCCGCCGACCAGGGCTACCACGGCCCAGGCGTGCAGTGGCCAGCCCCCTACCTGGCCGGCAGCCGCACGCCGCCGACCGGCCGCACCGACGGTCCCAGGCCTCGGCTGACCCTGCTCCGCGAGCCGGATGCGGGCACCCGGCACGCCCGCTGGCGCCCGCGCTGACGTCACGCTGTCAGGCCTGAACTGCTCGGGACCCGGCCCTACGGCCCAGCCACCGGTCCTGCCGTGAACCGGATGGTTGGCCGCAGCTGATAAATTCGAGAGCCGGGAAAGCCGCGCGTGCCGAGGTGCGCATATCAACCCTGAGGTCTGGCAGTGGCGACGCACCGGTTTCACGGTGATGAGCGGCGGTTCGAGGTGACCGCCGACTTCGTTGCCGCCCGATTCCCGCAGGCCCAGACGGCCGCTGACGTCGCAGGCGGGCAGGGAATGGCGGCGCGGCTGCTCCGTAAGCGGCACAACATTGAGTGCGACGTCGTGGACCCGCGTGGCTGGGTTCTTCGCGGAGTATCGAGCCGGGCAGAAGAATACCGGGCCGATATGGCGAGCTATTACGACGTGGTCATCGGCCTTCATCCGGATGAAGCGCTAC
The DNA here is from genome assembly GCA_050698875.1 of Streptosporangiaceae bacterium. Lineage (GTDB taxonomy): Bacteria > Actinomycetota > Actinomycetes > Streptosporangiales > Streptosporangiaceae > JAJYUU01. Next base: position 7,279 of record JBOHCP010000117.1, read on the forward strand.
GCGATGTAGTCCACTCGGCGCAACTGCGGCCTGTCGTCGTAGTGCCGTGCTGCAACTTCTGGTCGAGGAGTGTCAAGCTCGGCCGGGACGAGTTGCTCGACGCAATCGAGAAACACCACGCCGCCTACGGCACCTCCGAACGGGTCATCCTTGATTTCAGGGGCCCGAAGAACCGAGCGCTCGTGCTGCTACCGGTCTAGTCAGCCCGTCCCCGATCCAGCCAGGGTAATGGTCGGCGGATGGTGCTACGCTAGTCGGAATGTCCGATGATCGAGCGAATATGTCCGGCCAGCTTCGGCGCAAGGTCGGCCAGTCGCTGCGCGCGCTCGGCTCGGACCTGGACCGACTGGATGAGGCCGTCGCCGACCGTGCCGGACTGCACCGGACGGACCTGCGCTGCCTGGAGATAGTGGCGCGCGGCGGGCCCGTCAGCGCGGGACGACTGGCGGCAATGGCCGGGCTGAGCACCTCAGCGGTCACGAGCGTGATCGACCGCATGGAACGGGCGGGCCGGATGCGCCGCGTGCCGGACAGCGCCGACCGGCGGAAGGTGATGGTCGAAGTGACAGAGCGGGCCAGACGGGACGGCCGGGCCGCGTTCACCGGGCTGATGGCAGGTACGGAAAGGCTGCTGGCCCGTTACTCCTATGACGAACTGCTCCTGCTCGAGGAGTTCCTTGATGCTGTCCGGGAACTAGTCACCGAGCAGGCGGTTGCGCAGTCGCCGGGTGACCGGTCAGCGCGGCGCGCCGGCCAGCGGCCCGGTGGCTCAACGGGAGGGTTGTGATGTCGAGCTACCTGCGCCTGGAAATCGTTCGGGCAATCCGGGACGTTCGCTACGTGGTGCTCGCGCTGGCGGCGCCGGTCGGCTTTTATCTGCTGTTCGCCGGAATCTTCTCGGGTCAGCGCGCTCAGGGCACGGGCCTGCCCGCGTCGGTCGAGGTGATGGTGGCCATGGCAGCCTTCGGGGCGCAGTGGGGAGCGCTGTCGGCCACGGCCCCGCGGCTGGCCTCCGACCGGGAGCGCGGCTGGCTCGACGTCCTCGCGGTAACGCCGCTGTCCGCGGCCCGGGTGATGGCCGCCAGGATCTGCGCTGCGCTGCTCGCCTCGCTGCCTGCCGTCATCGCCGTCGGCGTCACTGCCCGGCTAGCGCACGACGTCCAGCTCACGGCCGGCCAGTGGTGCATCGGGCTGGCCGCCCTCTGGGTTGGCGTGCTGCCGTTCGTGCTGCTCGGGATCGTGATCGGGACCACCACCGAGACGACAACGGCATACGGCGTCAGCATGGGCGCGTACTTCGCCCTGGCCGCGCTCGGCGGTCTGTGGGTGCCGCCCGCGGTCTTCCCGGCGACGCGGCAAGCCGGCGCTGCTAGTCGTGGACGAGCCGACGGCCGGGCTCGACGTGCAAGCGCAGCAAGCGTTCTGGAATGGCGTGCGGGCCTGCCGCGCTGGCGGGCAGACCGTGCTGTTCTCCACTCACTACCTTGAGGAGGCCGACCAGAACGCCGACCGCATCATCGTCATCCGAGCCGGAACCACGGTCGCCGACGGCACCCCGGAACAAGTGCGGGCCGCAGGCGGGTCCACCACGATCGTGAGCTTCGCCTGGGTTGGCGACCCGCCCGGCGAGCTGGCCTGCCTGCCCGGAGTCACGACCGTCGACCGCGAGGGACAGCAGATCAGACTGCACACAACCGATCCCGACAGCACGGTCTGGAGTCTGTATGACCAGCGGCAGCACATCACCGGCCTGACAGTCACCGGCGGCGGACTCAGAGCTGCCTTTCTCGCGCTGACTGGCGTTGGGTAGGTCAAGCCAGCCCTTCCTTGAAGCCCTGGCGCCACGAGGGGTAACGCAGCTTCCAGCCGAGTTCCCGCTTGGCCTTGGCGTTGGAGAAGCCGCGTCCCTCGGTCATCATCACCACCGCCACTTCGCCGGCGAGCGGCCGGGCCAGCCACGTGGGGACCCGCATCGGCGGCTTGGCGCCCGCGCACTCAGCCAGGTAGGGCAGCCACTCGCTGGCGGGGGTCGGCTCGTCGTCGACGATGTTGAACACGCCCGTCGCGTGCTGCTCGACAGCGAGGACGGTAGCGCTGGCCGCGTCATCGAGATGCAGCCACGAGCTGTAGCCGGTGCCGCCCCCGACCAGCGGGAACTTACGCTTGCGCACGAACTCGACCTGGTCGTCGGTGGCGCCCGGCCCGTACAGCCCGCCGTATCGCAGGACCGCCCCGCCAGTTTTCAGTACGACGTCCTCGAGGTGGCGGATCGCCGCCATCACCGGCTGCGCCGTCGTGCCCGCGAGCGGGTCCAGCGGGTCTTCCTCGGTCTTCACCCATCCGCCTTCGCGGATCCCGTTCCAGCTGGCGTAGCCCTGAGCGACGAACCGGGACACGCCGGCCGCCTCGGCCGCGGCCAGCAGGTGATCGGTGCCCTCGGTGCGCAGCCGGTTGGTGGTGGCGAACCACCGGTCCATGTGCTTCATATCGGGCTTGCCGCCGTGCGCCATCGAGATCCCGGTCATCTGATGAACGATCGCCTCCGGCCGGGCCTTGGCCACTGCCTCACCGACCGACACGGCATCCAGCCCGTCCATCACCACGCCGGCCGCGCCGAGCTGCTGGACCGCGCCCAGCCTGGCCGCGCTCGTGGTCGTGGCCGTTACCTGATGGCCCCGGGCCACCAGCTGCGGCACCAGCCGCCGCCCCACCACCCCGGTCCCGCCTGCTACGAACACCCGCATGATCATCACCTTCTTGGACTCCAGAGTCTGTTCCTGATACCTGAGACGAGCCGCGCGGCCGCCTGTGACCCAGGCGGGAGGACAGTTTGGGAATTCACCGGCGGTTGCTAGCCCGGCCTTCCGCACATGGATGTAGATCAACTCTGTGACTCGGTGCCGGGCGCGGCTGGCGTCCCTGGCCCGCCAAAGTCGGTTGCTGCGGCGCGCCGGCCAGCACATTCAAGATCAGCTG
>JBOHCP010000118.1:0-10204 GCA_050698875.1 Streptosporangiaceae bacterium
CCCAAGCCGGGCAAGGCCGCGCAGCACCGCTTCACCGATCGCTGCGGGCTGCCGTGCGCGCGCGGGAGAGCCGATGATCTCGAGATGGCTGACAGGGAAACGGCGATGCAGGTCAGCAGCCAGCTCGAGCGGATGCAGCGGATCGTTCCTTATGCCGACGAGCGCGACGGGCAGCTTGACGTCGTCAAGCTCGGACAGCGAGGCGATGGGCCGCCAGGACTGTACTGCCCGCATGGCGATGGCGAGCGAGCGGCCATCCTGGCGCAGCCAGCAGTCGAGGCCGTCGTCGTCGAGAGGCTGTGCCAGCGCGCGGTCTGGCGGCGATGGCGCCTGCCCGGCCTGCGAGGTCAGCCCCGGCCGCCGCGCCGAGTTGCGCTGCGCGCGAATCTCCGCCACCGCCCGCTCAACCCCGACGGCCTCGATCCGGTCGGCGATCGCCGCAATCATGCGCGCTGCCGCAGGCGGCTCGTCAGCTATTGCAGGCGCCACCAGGACGAGTGCGCGGCATTGTGCAGGCCGGGTCATGGCATACCGCAGCGCTACCGCAGCGCCCATCGATCCGCCGCCGATGACCGGTTCGGGCCAGCGCAGGACGCTGACGACCGCGTGAAGATCAGCGACAAGGCTGTCCAGCCCGAACTGGCCCCCGTGGACCGGCAGTGCCCGTCCGTGGCCGCGCTGATCGGCCACTGCGAGTCGCACTCCGGGCAGGGCACCCAGATCCCTCAGGGAGTCGCTGGCGTCGCTGCCGAGACCGTGCAGGAAGATGAGCGGCACGCCGTGGCCGGATAGCCAGACGGGCAGTGTCATGCTATCGCTGCGGACGGTGATATCGCCGCCGCCTGTCGGCGCGGGCCGACTCACTCGAACCGCTCTCCGCCCCGCAGGACGTCGCCGAACACGGCTGCGATGATCACGATCCCTACGATGATGTTTTGCCAGGACGGGTCGACACCGCGCAGGTTCAGCACGTTGGCGACGAGTTCAAGACCGAAGACCGCGGTCAGTGCGCCCACCACGCTGCCCACTCCGCCGCGGGTGAGGCTGTAGCCACCGAGCAGCACGGGTGCGTATATCTGCAGCTCAAGGCCCATTCCCAGGGTGGTCTGGGCGGCGCCGTCCTGGCCCACGTAGATGATGCCGCCGATGCAGGCGAACATGGCGGTTAGCAGGAACATGCATGTCCGCAGCCGGTTCACCCGGATACCCGCCCGACGCGACGGCTGCTCTCCGCCGCCTGCGGCGCGGATGTGGCGCCCGTACCTGGTATTGCCCATGGCCGCGGTCGCGAGCAAACCGACGACGATGATCAGTACGAGCAGGACGGGCACGCCGTGCCACTGCTCATTCGTGAAGGCGTAGAGCCCTGGGACGTAGGCCGACAGTGAGAGGTTGTTCAGCACCACGAGAAGCAGGCCCTGCAGTGCAGTGAGCATGCCGATCGTTGCGAGCAGCGGATTGGCGCCCAGCCCCACGCAGACCGTTGCATTGACCAGCCCCACCGCTACTGCACACCCGAGTGTCGCGGCCAGGGCAACGGCATAGGAAAAGTGGTGCGTGAGCAGGACCGCGAAGACGGCCGCGGCGAAGCCTGACATTGATCCGACGGACAAGTCGATGACACCGCCGAGAAGGCCGACCGCCGCAGCGATCGTGATAAGCAGCGGTACCGCTGCCGCCCCCGCGAACACCGCGACATTGGCGCTCGTCAGGAAGTGGCCAGGGGAGAGCAGCGCACCCGCCACCACGATGAGTGCCACGCCAAGCAGCAGCACCCTGTTGGAGCTCCGCAGCAGGCGTCGCGGACTCCAGGCTTGTGGCCATCTCGCTTTCGCGGCCGGATCGACGGCGCTCACCCTGGCCTCCGCTTCGTTCGGAATCCGTCCATGCCTACCGCGGTGATCAGCAGGCCGCCGAGCACGAACTGCTCCCAGTTCGGTGACAGGCCGAGCGAGATCAGTGCAGGAGGGATCGTGGCCAGCAGGCCCACGGCGATGATGATCACTGGCAGCGAGCCACGCCCGCCGAGCAGCGAGACTCCGCCCAGGATGACAGCCGTGATCGCGGGGAACAGCAGACCTGTGGTGTCGCCCGGGCTGATGATCTGCGCGGACGCTGCGTACATTACTCCGGCGATGCCCGCGCACAGGCCCATGAACGTGAAGGTCACGATGCGAACCTGAGCAAGCTTGATTCCCTGGCGCCGGGCCGCCAGGGGACTGCCTCCGACGGCGATCGCGTGCCGCGCCCAGCGAGTGGTCACCATGAAAACGGAGGTGACAAGGAATATCGCCAGCATGATCCACCATGTCGTCGGCAGACCACCCACCCGGCTGAGCGCCAGCTGGCGCAGGCTACTCGGCGGAGGTATCCGCTGGCCGAAGAGCAGGTTGATGAAGCCCTGCCCCGCGAAGTTGACGCCGAGGGTGATGACGATCGGGTTGACCTTAGTGGTGACGATGAGCCCGCCGTTCAGCAGGCCGACGCCGACGCCGGCGGCGATGCCGACGAGGGCTGCCAGGACACTTCCGTGCGTAAGGATCACGGCTGTCGCCAGCGCGGCCAGCGAGGTGGACGTCGGGATGCTCAGGTCGACCTGCCCGCCGCTGATGACGATGGGGAACAGGCCGACGCCGAGCACCCCGGTGACCGACATGCCGAAGGCTACGGCCACGACGGTGTCCACTGAGAAGAACCCGGGCTGAACCAGCCCGGCGACCACCGCAACCGCCGCCCACAGCCCGAGCAGCACGGTAGCTGTCCTCGTCGCATGGCCGGCAAGGATGGAGTGTCCAGTCAGCCGGCGGGCCGGAACCGCGTCCGGGGCGGCCGCGGCCGCCATCTGCTCGCTGGTGCCTCTGAACGCAGCCACCGGAAGTCGCAATCTAATGGTGATCTATTTCGGGCAGAACAGCTGAGCAGCAGTCTTCTTCGGGAAGGCAGCCACTTCCTCGGTCTCACGCTGGGCGATGGCCGGAATGGCCAGGGCCTGCGTCACCGTCATCGGGCACGTGATGGCGATCAGGGTCGGGTCCTGCGGCGAGAAGCCCTTGTGCACTGGTTCCTTAGCGGCTAGCTCCAGTGCGATCTCGAACGCCGGAATGGTCCCGGCCTCGAGGAAGAACTGGATGCTGCCGCCGAGGTGCGCGTCGGCGCCCGGCGCGAGGTCGCTCCCGTCGCCGCCCCATGCGTACAGGTCGGCCGCTCGATTCAGTTGCTCAGCGGCTGTCATGGCCTGGCTGACTCCCAGGTCGTTGAGGCCGCCAACCAGAATCTTTCCCGCGGTGGGATCAGCCAGCAGAGCATTGCGCGCGTCTGCGATGCCGGTGTCGTTGTCGTTGTTCATCTGGAACTGAACGATGTCACTGCTCGGAATGTTGGGGCAGACCTGCTGGATGCCAATGATGTCGCCGCCGACCCGCAGCGGTGACGCGTCGCCAGCGAGTGAGGACGCCGCCAGCAGAACGAGATCGGGCTTGCAGTCCCAGTGCTGCTTGGCGTAGTTGCCCAGCTGCACCCCGGCCTGTACCCCGGTGACGTGATCGTTGTCGCTCGTGAAGTACTCGCACGGGCCGGGGATGCCGAGTGTGATGACGGGGATCTTGGCGGCCTCAGCCTTCTGGCAGATCACCGGGTTGACCGTGCTGTCCACCTGGAACTCGATGATGTAGTTGACCTTGTCCTCGATGAACTGCTCAACGTTACTGACGGCGGTGGGGCCGCTGCTGTTGTTGTTCAGTTCGATGACCTTCCAGCCATACCGCTTAGCGAGAAGCTTCAGGCCGCGAGACTGCTGGGTCAGGAAGTCGGGACCGACGCCCGCCTGGCCAAAGCCGATCGTGATGTTCTTCGGCACCTGGCCTGGCAGCGGAACCTTGCACGATCCTGGGCATGGTCCCTGGGTCTGGCTGCCGCCCGACCCGGATGGTGATGACGGCGAGGAAAGGCCGCCGCAGCCTGCGGTGACCAGAGCCGCGGCGATGACGATGCCCAGCAGGCGAATTGGCTTTCTCACTCTTGCTCCTTAGAGCCCTGAAGGGATCCGTTGGGGGAGGGATCCGCGCCCGTCGCTCCGGTGATCAGTGAAACGATCTCGGCGGGGCTGGACCGCGAGACCGACCGCAGGCCCACGGTGCGGCCGAGCCGGATCACCGTGACGCGGTCGGCGTATGTCAGCAATTGCTCGATGTTGTGGCTGACGACAACGATGCTGATTCCGGTGTCGTTGAGCCGGCGGATCATTTCCAGCACGTGCTCGGTTTCGCGCACGCCGAGGGCAGCGGTCGGCTCGTCGAGAACGACGATCTGCCGACCGAAGAGCAACGCGCGGGCTATCGCGAGCGACTGCCGCTGACCGCCCGACAGATCATGGACGGGCGAGTCGATCGACGGAATCCGCGCACCCAGGTCGGCGAGTACGTCCCTTGCCTTCTGCCGCATGCTCTTCGAATCGAGCAGCCTCAGCAGCCGGCTGACCGTTCCCCGGCGCAGCGGCTCGCGGCCCAGGAAGATGTTGCCGTACGCCGACAGCGGCTCGATCAGCGACAGGTCCTGGTAGACAGTCTCGATGCCGTTAGCCAGCGCATCAGCGGGGCTCCTGAACGCTACCTCCTGATCATTGACGATGACGCTGCCGGCGTCAGGGAACACCGAGCCGGCCAGGATCTTCACCAGCGTGCTCTTGCCAGCGCCATTGTCCCCGACGAGGCCCATGATCTCGCCGCGCCGGAGTTCCAGGTCAACGCCGGACAGGGCTACGACGGCGCCAAAGCTCTTCCGAATGTCCAGAGCCTGCAGAACGCAAGACTGCCGCGACCGGGTCGGTATCTCGGGCGAGGACACTTCCATCGCGCTCACACCTCCGCCGCGCAAACCGCCGCAGAAACGAAGAGAGGACTGCTCTGGTAATCGATTACCGAATCGATTACTAGCCGATGGTAACGAGGCGACTAAAACGTGTCAATGGCACGCCGCGCGGTCGTTCTGCCAGTCCCGCCGCCGTTCGGGCCAGCATGCGGGCTGCCGTTGGCCTGGTGCCTCAGGAACGTGCCAGCCGCTGCGCAGCGGATTGCCACAGGTCGGCCCTCTGGGCAGGCCAGAACGGCCGAGCCTGCTGAGTAGCCCGGATCAGCGAGCGGAAGCCTGCAAGGTCACCGGGAGCAGCGCCATGCGCCCTGGCCTGGACGAGGACGTTCCCGATGGCAGTCGCCTCGGCGGGCCCGGCCAGCACGGGCAGGCGGCACGCGTCAGCCGTCAGCTGGCAGAGCAGTTCATTCCGCGCCCCGCCGCCGACGATGTGCACGATGTCGGCGTGCCGGCCGGATAGCGCCTGCACATCGCGGACGGCGCGCCGATAGGACAGCGCGAGGCTGTCCAGGATGCATCGCGAGATCTCAGCCTTGGCGGCGGGCGCCGGCTGGCCCGATGCGGCAGCGGCAGCGGCGATCCGTGCTGGCATGTCGCCCGGTCGCAGGAAATCGGGATCGCCGACGTCGATGACTGACCGAAGTGGCGACACCCTGGCCGCCTGCGCCATCAGGTCGTCAAGGTCGGTCGGCTGACCGGCGTCTTCCCAGCACCGCATCGCTTCCTGCAGCAGCCACAGCCCCATCACGTTGCGCAGATACCGGGTCGTGCCATCGATGCCAGCCTCATTCGTGAAATTGGCGACGCGACTAGCCTCGGTCAGCACCGGTCCGTCCAGTTCCATGCCGACCAGTGACCAGGTGCCGCTGCTGATGTAGGCGAAGCTAGAGCCGGTCGCCGGAACGGCGGCGACGGCTGACGCGGTGTCGTGCGAGCCGACCGCGATGACGGGCACGTTCGCGTCTGGACGCAAGCCTGCCGAGGTCGCGGCGTCGGGCAGCAGTGCGCCGATCGTCTCACCCGGCTGGCGCAGCGGCGGGAACAGTTCCGGGTTCAGGCCGACGCGCCGGATCAGGGGTGCCGCCCAGGTACGCGAGTGGATCTCAAGCAGCTGTGTGGTCGAGGCGTTCGTGACCTCGGCGCCTGCTCGGCCGGTCAGCCACCAGCCGAGCAGGTCCGGTATCAGCAGCAGCGTGCGCGCTGAGGACAGCTGCGGGCTGCCGGCGGCCGCTACCAGCTGATAGATCGTGTTGAACGGCAGCTGCTGAATGCCGGTGGCCGCGTACAGGTCAGCCGGGGGGATCGAGGCCTGAACCCGCTCCATCACCCCGGCAGTGCGCTGATCCCGGTAGTGAACGGGATTGCCAAGCAGCGCGCCGCTGGCATCCAGCAGACCATAGTCCACGCCCCAGGAGTCGATGCCGATGCTGGAAAGCTCGGCCTCGCGCCCGGCCCTGCGCAGTCCGGTCAACAGGTCGCCGTAGAGCCGCAGGATGTCCCAGTGCAGGGTGCCTCCAGCCATGACGGGCTCGTTCCGGAATCGGTATGCCTCGCGCAGCGAGAGGTCGGTTCGGCCGTTGCGTCCCGTAGCCACCCGGCCGGTGATCACCCGGCCGGACGACGCGCCGAGGTCGACGGCCGCCACGGTCACGGTGCCGGCTGCCATCAGTGCTTTCCGTCAATCTGACTGAGCCTCATGGCTTCAGCGCAGGAAGGCTGCGGTGATGCCGCCGTCGACCGGGATGTGCAGTCCGGTGGTAAGTGGCAGGTCACCCGCGGTCAGGGCCACCACGGCAGCCGCCACGTGCTGCGGTAGCACCTCGCGGCCCAGCAGGGTGCGCCGGGCGTAGAAGGCGCCGAGTTCCTCCTCAGGCACGCCGTAGACTGCCGCGCGCTGCGCCCCCCACCCGCTGGCGAAGATGCCCGAACCCCGGACTACCCCGTCCGGATTTATGCCATTGACCCGCACACCGAGCTTGCCGAGCTCGGCGGCCAGTAGCCGGACCTGATGAGCCTGGTCAGCCTTGGCGGCGCCGTAAGCCAGGTTGTCTGGGCCGGCGGCGACTGAATTCTTGCTGACGATGTAGACGATGTCACCGCCCAGGTTCTGCTCAGCCAGCATCCGGGCAGCCTCCCGAGCGACCAGGAAAGACCCGCGGGCCATCACCTTGTGCTGAATGTCCCAGTCCTCGATGGTCGTCTCGATCAGCGGCCGGGACATCGACAGGCCCGCGTTACTGACGACGAGGTCGACGCCGCCGAATGCGAGCGCAGCCGCCCGGAACATGGCGGCCACACTGCCCTCGTCGGTTACATCCGCGGTCACCGCGATCGCGACGTCGCTGGAACCGGCCTCGGTCGCAGTGGCAGCGGCTGCGCCGCCGTCCCGGTCTGCAACGACGACGCAGGCGCCCTCGGCAGCCAGCCGGTGCGCCGTGGCCTTGCCGATGCCCGACCCACCGCCGGTCACCAGCGCGATCCTGGTGGCGAGCCGCTTCGCCGCCGGCCGCCGGGCCAGCTTGGCCTCTTCAAGTTCCCAGTACTCGATGCGGAACTTCTCCTCTTCACTGATCGGGGAGTAAGCGGAGACGGACTCAGCACCGCGCATGACATTTATCGCGCTGAGATAGAACTCACCCGCCACCCGGGCGGTCTGCTTGTCCCGGCCGAAGCTGAACATCCCGATGCCGGGCACCAGGACGATTGCCGGGTCGGCGCCGCGCATGGGCGGCGAAGTCTGCGTGGCGTACCGGCGGTAGTACGCCGCATAGTCTTCCCGGTATGCGGCGTGTAGTTCCCGCAGCCGGGCGAGCACGCTGTCAAGCGGGGCCGCTGGCGGCAGGTCCAGCACCAACGGCCGCACCTTGGTGCGCAGGAAGTGATCCGGGCACGAGGTGCCTAGCGCGGCAAGCCGAGGATGCTCGGCCCGGCTGAGGAAATCAAGCACGGCCGGGGTGTCGGTGAAGTGGCCGAGCTGCGGGCCTTCAGAGGACATCAGCCCGCGCAGCGCCGGCGCGATCGCAGCTGCGCGCTCGCGCCGCTCGCCATCGGGCTCAAGGCTCCGGTAAGCCGGGAGTACACTGCCGAACGGCTCACCACGCCCGTGCTCGGCCAGGAAGCTGCGGGCGCGCATGATGATTTCGAGCGAGCGGGCCTCACACTCGTCGCTGGTGGCACCCCAGGCCGTGATGCCATGGCCGCCCAGGATCACGCCGATCGCGTCGGGCCTGGAGCGCTGAACTCCGGCGATATCCAGGCCGAGCTGGAAGCCGGGCCGGCGCCACGGCAGCCACGTGACCCGGTCGCCGAAGCAGCGGCGGGTCAGCTCCTCCCCGTCGACCGCAGCGGCCAGCGCGATGCCAGCGTCGGGATGCAGGTGGTCGACGTGCGCGGAGGCGACCAGGCCGTGCATGGTCGTGTCGATCGAGGGTGCTACGCCGCCCCTGCCGTGCAGGCAGTAGTCGAACGCCCCGACCATCTCATCTTCGTGCTCGGCCCCGCGGTAGACGCCGGTGAGCGCCCGCAACCGGTCCTGTCGCAGCACAGCCAGTCCGTCCGCCGTAAGCGTTCCGAGGTCGCCGCCCGATCCCTTGACCCAGAGCAACTCGACTGCCTGCCCGGTCACCGGATCAGTGGCTGTGCCTTTCGCAGACGCATTGCCGCCGCCGTAGTTGGTGTTGCGGGGATCGGAGCCAAGCCGGTTGCTGCGGGCTATCAGGGCTGTGACCTGCGCATGAGCTGACATGCGATCAACCTCCCCAGCTCGATGGGGTGCCGCCTACGCGACTCTCTACGATCTTCTGCTGGTAGCCAGAGCGACGGTAAGCCGCGACCGGATCCGGATCCAGGCGCATCTCCTCGCGCAGCTGCGCAAGTAGCGGCCGGACGTCGGTGTTGTAGGCGTCCATCAGGACGGCGTGAGCGCCAAGGACGTCGCCCGCCTGCTGGGCCGGGGCCAGAGCGTCGACGTCGACGAGCAGCGCCTTGGCAGCGGCTTCCTGAACGTTCATCACCGAGCGGATCTGGGCGGGAATTTTCGGCTCGATGTTGTGGCACTGGTCGAGCATGAAAGCGATCCCAGCCTCTGGCCGCAGCGCGCCGGCTAGCGCCACCTCGTGCAGGATCCGGAAAAGCTGGAACGGGTCAGCCGCGCCAACCATGAGGTCGTCGTCGGCATAGAAACGGCTGTTGAAGTCGAAGCCGCCCAGCCGGCCCGCTCGCAGGAGCAAGGCCACGATGAACTCGATGTTGGTGCCGGGCGCATGGTGACCAGTGTCAACGACGACGGCCGCCTTCGGGCCGAGCGCGAGACAGTGCAACAACGACGTCCCCCAGTCAGGAACGTCTGTGGTGTAAAAGGATGGCTCGAACAGCTTGTACTCCAGGAGCACCCGCTGGTTCGGGCCGAGCCGCTGGTAGACGATCTGCAGCGAGTCGGCCAGGCGGTCCTGCCGCGCGCTGATGCTGTCCTGGCCCGGATAGTTGGTGCCGTCAGCGAACCAGAGCTTGAGGTCCCGCGAGCCCGTCTCGTCCATGATGTCAACGCAGTGCAACACGTGCTCGACGGCCTTGCGGCGGATCCCTGCGTCAGGATTTGCCACGCTGCCGAGCCGGTAGTCGTTGTCCTGAAAGACATTGGCGTTGACCGCGCCGATTCGGATGCCGACGTCTGCGGCGTGCTGGGCCAGGGCGCCGTAGTCGTCCACTCTGTCCCACGGAATATGTACCGCAACGCTGGGTGCGACGCCCGTATAGGCGTGTACCTGCGCCGCGTCGTCGATCTTCTCCTGCGGTGTGCGTGGCACTCCAGGCTGCGGGAACACCTTGAACCTGGTTCCGGAGTTGCCGAACGCCCAGGACGGGAGCTCAATCTGGTAGTGCCGCAGGGTCTCTTTCACGAAGCTAAGATCGCGCATTCGGGTCTCCAGGCACAGGGCGTACATAATCGGCGCGCGGTCACAAACGCGTGGAACGTTTCAAGACTGCCTGCAGTCGGGCTGGTGTCAAGAGCGGTTCCCACGCCCGTTGTTATTTAGTTAGCCGGTCGAAGCAGACCAGCTTGGCGGTGACGTACTGATGGTGCACCATCTCGAATGAGGACACGGTCCCCGCTCCGCTGCGACGACTTCGGTAACACCTTTCACGTCGAGTGTGACGGGATCGTGTCCCGCGTTCAGCCGGTTCGCCGACCATCGCTAGGCACAAGGCCTCGCCGTCGCCACCTGGTGACCGCACCCGCACATAGGCGGTTCGCGCAGTTATCCTGGCCAGGACTTTGGTCACCCTCGGTGACTACTCAGGGTCGGCGGCCTGCCGAGCGGTGGAGCGCATGCTGGGC
>JBOHCP010000119.1:0-10193 GCA_050698875.1 Streptosporangiaceae bacterium
GTCGTCGGTGAGGATGACGCGCCACTGGGTGCCGGGGTGCGAGGCCGCCAGGTCGACGAGCTGCCTTTTTTGGTGCGGCGTGACGGGACCGATGCGGCCGAGCACGGCCGGCTCGGCGCGCGCGGCACCGATGAGGGCTGACCAGGGCAGTAGCACGTCCAGCAGGCCCGGCGGCGCGCGGCCCGATGCCTCGCCAGCCGATGGGTAACGGACCGGGCCAGGTAGCCCAGCCGGAAGAGGCGGCCAGGCAGGTGGCGCGACGCCGGGGCTGATGGCCTCGTCGCTGTCGCCCGGGTCCCGCGACTCAGCGCCGCTCGCCGCGGGCTCTGGGTCGTGAAGGTCTGGCGGCTCGTCGGGGGGAGGTGGCAGATCGGGGTCCGGGCTGGCCGGCTGGCCGCCGGCGTCGTCCGGCGGCGCGCGGTCTGGCGGCTCGTCCGGGGGAGGCTCGTCCGGGGGAGGCTCGTCCGGGGGAGGCTCGTCCGGCGGCGCGCCAGGCGGGGGTGGGATGAGCGGGAGGGTGCCGAGCAGCAGGCCGAGCATGACGTAGGCGCGCAGGTAGTCCAGCCCGCCCGATTGGCCGGCCGTCTTCATCGCGCGGGCCATGGCGGTGATCCGGGCCATCGCAGCGGCGGCGGTGACAGCCGGCAGGCCGGCGCCTGTCAGGGTGGCGGTGCCGTCGGCGTCGGGATAGAGGCTGACCCTGGCGTGGCGCTCGGCCCGCTCGCGGCGCCGGTCGGCGCCGTCCGGGTCGGCGGCGATCACGGCGCGGCGCAGAGATGCGCGCAGCTGCCCGCTGGTCTGCTCCCCCGCTGCGGCCAGCACACGTGCCTCAACCGCGCGGGCGGTCTCGTCGGGCAGTGCGACAGTGGCCTCGGCGATGAGCCGGGCCCTGGTCAGGTCGATCTGCCCGGCCGACAGCGCCCCGGCCGTGCCGGTCAGCTGCCGGCGCAGCCGGGTACCCAGGCAGGTCCACTCCGCTGCAGTGGGCTGGGACATCGTCAGCGCCAGTCCCACCTGGGCCGCTGCTTCGGGCACGACCCAGGGGTCGTCGTCGCCGCGACCCCGGCGCGCCGCGGTGCGCGCGGCGATCTCGGCGACTGCCGCTAGCTCCTGAGCCTGCGCCCAGGAGGCCAGGCGGCGGTATGCGCAGGCGATGTCGGGCAGGTCGGCGCCGGCGCACCGGTCCGGCACGGCGGACTCGAGCCACGCGGCCAGGCCAGCGCCAGTCGGCAGGACCTCGCAGCCTCGGCCGGGCACGGCGGCGGGCGGAACCGGGCAGCGGGCCAGCGCCTCCTGCTCGGCGGCGAACACGGCGTCCTGGTCCTCGGGCGCGCCGCAGTCGATACCCAGGCCGACCAGCATCCCGGCCAGATCAAGGTCGATGACGAACGAGGTGGCAGGCTGCGCATCGACGGGCATCTGGCCACCTCCCCCAAGCGGAGTGGAACCGAGCGGAGCAGAACCTCCATCGAACAGGCTATCGAGAGGCTCTGACAATCCGCGCGGCCGGATGTCGCCGCTGATGGGAACATGTGCGGCGCGGCTGCCCAATCACCGCATTCCGGTCGCGATTGCGGCATGCAGTCAGCATGAGCACAGGCAGGCTGGTGTGGCGCCCTGCGCCCGGATGGCCGGACGCCCCGGCCGGCTGGCAGCCGCCGCCGGGCTGGCCGGCCGCCCCCGCCTGACTGGCAGTTCTGGGTGCCGGCCGAGCGACCCTGGTAGCGACTTTGTTCTTCTACCGACGGCTCAGCCCGTCAGCCGGCCTTTGCGAGCTGGTGGATTCGCTGGTGCGACAGGCCGAGCACGTCACCGATCGCCGACTGCGAGAGCCGCGCGTCCAGCAGGGCGCGTACGACCTCGCGCCGCGCGGCATCGCGTGCGGCAGCAGCCTTTGCATAAGCGTGCTCGCTTCCCGTCAGCTCGACAATGAGGCTGGTCACGTCCTGGCCGCCGAGCACGTAGCGCCATGCCAGGCCGAAGCTGTTCGGATCGGTGTCAGTCAGTCCGGCGACTAGGTCGCGCACCTCTGTGGCCAGGTCGGCGAACCGTTCCACGTCGGTCGCGCCGATCACGTGCGGCGGAAGGCCGCTGATGACGGCAGCCCACAGGCCGTCATCTCGGGTCACGGTCACCTCGTACAGGGTCATCTGTCCGTCCACCCTTCGCAGAGCAGGTGTGCGAGGCCGTCCTCGATCTGCTGGAGCAGCGTCAAGGACAGGTCTCGCGCGTGGCCCGCGAGACCGAAGCGGGCGACCTCGTTTCGGTCCGCGTCCTCGATCGCGAACATGCGGTGCGACCCCTTCCCGCGTCCAGGGAGTTCCCTGACCGTGAGATTGTGCTCGCGAGCGCGTCGACGGATCAGGCTGAGCGCCGCCGCTGGCTTCATCCTCCGGCTGACCACAAGCATAATTCTAGCCACCTAGCAGGTCAACCGGCAAGCGAGCTAGAGGCTGCGAGCTGGAGTAGCCTACAGCGTCCAGAGTCCGCGATCACGGCCGCATAATGGGCTCATGCCGCACTCCTCGGACGAGCGACGTGGCTGAGGAGGGCTGGCTGATCGTCGGCCTGGGTAACCCTGGCCCGCAGTACGCGCGCAACAGGCACAACGTCGGTTTCCTCGTCGTCGACGTGCTCGCCGAGCGGGCCGGTGTGAGGTTCAAGCGCGACCGGTCCCGCGCCCAGGTGGCCATCGGTCGCCTGGCGGGCGTGCCGGTGATCCTGGCGAAGCCGATGACCTCCATGAATGCCTCCGGGCGGCCGGTCGCCGCGCTGCGGGCCTTCTACAAGCTGCCCGGCGACCGGATCGTGGTCATCCACGACGAGCTGGACATCCCGTTCGGCGACGCCCGGCTGAAGCTCGGCGGCGGCGACAACGGGCATAATGGCCTGCGCTCGGTGACCGCCGCGCTGGGCAGCCGGGACTACTACCGCATTCGGATCGGCATCGGCCGCCCGCCGGGCCGGATGGATCCCGCTGACTTCGTGCTGCGTGACTTCGCCGCGGCCGAGCGCGGCGTGCTGCCCGACATCCTGAGTCGGTCGGCCGACGCAGCCGAGGTCTTGCTGACCCGCGGGATCGCCGTCGCGCAGAACGAGTTCCACTAGCTCGGCTCGGCAGACTTCAGTGGATCGGCGCCCGGATGTTCGACCCCGGATCAGAATTTATTGGGCGGCCCGTGGACTGCAACCACTTCTACGAGCCCTTCTGCCCCTTTGAAGTCGTCTGAGTTGGCAGTGTAGAGAGGCAGACCGTTACACGCCGCGGTTGCAGCGATCATCAGATCCGATGCCCGGCTCCGCGGCTGACGCCCGGCCACCCGAACCGCGGCACAGATCTGACCATAGAGCCGGGCCGCGCTCTGGTCGTACGGAAGCGGGTCGAAGGTGGCCTCGGCGTGCTGAAGCACCGCCACACGCCGAGCGCGTTTTGCCGGATCGTCGGTCGCATGCGGGCCGTACGAGAGCTCACCTAGCGTGATCGCCGTAATCAGCATCGTGTCGGGGAGTTCCGACGGGTCATAGAGCCTGAGCGCTGCGACGATGCTGGTGTCCACGACCGCAACTGCGTGGACCGTCACAGGCCTGTGCCTTCGTACGGGTCGCGGACGTCCTGGCTGACAGCCTCGTCCAGGTCAGCGCGCAGTTCCGCCGCATCGATCGGGGGGGCTGTGGCAAAGATCGAGAGAACTTCCTCCTTGGGAACAGCCCGGCGGCGGCGGATCGGAGTTATCCTCGCCAGCGGCTCGCCATTCAGGGTCAGCGTGTACGTACGTCCCTGCCGAAGGCCGCGCGTGATCGACCCCGAGTCCGCGACGAACTGGCGGACGCTGATATCGGTCGGCTGCTGGAGTGCCATGACAAAAGCATACTCCGCCGTACCACGCCGTACCACGGGTTCTAAGCTCGGAGCGCGTGACGCACCGCACGCTGCACCGGCTCAGGCCTGCGGTTGAGCATCAAGCCCAGGTAGCCGATCTGGCACTTGCTGGCCCCGCTATTGGAGATCCAGCGGCTGCACTTTGTGAGGACGCCGCGGCAAGGCTCTGCGAGCATCCGCTCTCCTCCGGGCCGGTCAATCTATCTCGGTGCCCGTCGTTGTGCTGGCAGCCGTCTGCATCCGGAACTGCCTGCTGGCGGCTACGAAGAACTACCCGGAAACAGGCAGCCCGATCACGGAATGTGACTGAGTACGGAGATATGCCCGGTCCTGATCCGCCTGCATGCCGACGTCGGCCTCATCGTGACCGGCAGTTGCGCACCAGACCTGAAAAACCGTGGTACCGATGAGTCGGCCATGCGACCTCGGGGCGGTCTTCGGATCTCTCGGCGCGGAGGCTGCAGCGTCTGGAGAAAACGGTGGACCCGGAACAGCGTCTCGCGGGGGCCGCTACCATCTACGCGTTGGTGTGCGCCTTGTGGGTGTCGCTGCCCGAGGTGCTGTGGTCCAGGGAGTTCCGTGCCGGGCTCGCGGCGGTGCTGGAGCAGTCAGGCGATCGCCGCATGCGGTGGTCTTCGTCGGCGCTCACCGTAAACCGGAGGCAGCCGTTGTGTCAGTAGAGCAGTACGAGGCCTTGCAGGAGGCCTCGTAGCGGCAGCACGCGGTCGCGGCCGCGCTGGCGTCGGTACGAGCCGAAGGCCTTGAGCCGCGTCCGGAGGATCTGGCGCTGTTCGTCGCGGTCGCGGCGGGCGAACTGTCCACCGACGAGTTCCGCGACCGCGTCCTGAGCCGCTACCGCAGGTGAGCAGTGCCGACGGCGTCGCACCTACTTTCCTGCGAGCCGGTCGGAGGCCATCGTGGCTAACTGGGACACTCAACTGTCAGGCCATACGCCTCAGCTGCGGCCTTGAGTCTGAAGTCGTACGCAATCATCACACCCAGGTCTGGGCCGATTTCGAGCGCAGATGCCAGGTGGATAGCATCCAGCGTTCGCAGTTCGCCGGGCTCCAGATCGGCGGCGCGATCGAGCAGGGGCTCGTCGATACGGATCATCCTCACCCCACGAAATAGCCGCCGGGCAGCCGGCACGTGCCGGGTGTTCCCAGAGCGCCGAAGCGCCCGGATCGTCTCAGCGCGCAGGAGAGAAGACGATGCCCGCTGTGGCCACCGGGCGATGGCGCGGCGCAGCGCAGGCGACTCCGGTTCGGCGACCACGAGTTTGACGAACGCCGAACTGTCGAGGTACGCCACCGGGCCGGGCACGCTATTCCTCAGCCCTCAGCTCAGCCAGCGCTGCAGAAGGCAGCATGCCGCCTGCCGGAGCCGCAGGCACCGATAGTTCGTCGAGCAGGTCAAGGAGGTCGGCCACCGCCTCAGTTGCCCGGCCTTCGGCCGTCAGCTGATCGAGGATGCCGGGCCGCAACGGGACGATGCGCGCGATCGGATGGCCGTGCTCCGTTACCTCCATGATCTCGCCTGCGACGACGCGTTTCAGTACCCGGCTGGTCTGCTGCCGTAGTTCTCGTATGCCTACCGTGTTACTCATGGTGTCCACACAGTAGCACATTCTGGGCGGTAACACTATCCACTGTGCACCGCGTGCGGCCAGTTCGAGTCGGACTAGGAGCACCAGAATCGGGCTGACCTCCTGCTGTCCCTCGGGCTCGCGGCGCAGAACTAGTTCCACTGACCACACGGTAGGCTGACTAGGCATCGGTACGGCGAGGGCGAGGAGGAGAGCAGGTCAGGTGGGGCGCAGTTGAGCATCGCTGACGACCACCAGCTGGCCTGGCAGCTTGCCCATGAGGCGGGCCAGCGGCTGCTGGCACTGCGAACCGGCGGCGACGTGCCGCCCGAGGCGCTCCGGGATGCGGGCGACCGGCTGTCGCACGAGTATTTGACGGCCGAGATTGCCCGGATCCGCCCCGGCGATGCGGTGCTCTCGGAGGAGGGCGCCGACGACCGGGCACGGCTAGCGGCGCGGCGGGTGTGGATCTTGGACCCGCTCGACGGCACGCGGGAGTTCGGCGAGCCGGGCCGCACCGATTGGGCGGTGCACGTCGCCCTGTGGCAGGACGGTGAGCTGGCGGCGGGCGCGGTCGCGCTGCCCGCGCAGGACCGGGTACTGAGCACCTGGCAGCCGGAGCCGGCCCGCAGTCCGGATGAGTTCAGCGGAGGGTTTCGGGGGGTGGTCCCCCAGGGTCAGCACCGAGCGCTTCGGCTCGTGGTCAGCCGGTCGCGACCGCCGGCGTTCGTCAGCCGGCTGGCCGCCGACCTCGACGCCGTCGAAGTGCCGATGGGGTCGGCAGGAGCCAAGGCCGCCGCGGTGATCACTGGCCACGCCGAGGCGTATGTCCACAGTGGCGGCCAGTACGAGTGGGACTCGGCGGCGCCGGTCGCCGTCGCGCGGGCCGCGGGCCTGCATGCGTCCCGGATCGACGGCTCTCCGCTGTGCTACAACCAGCCCGACCCCACGCTGCCCGATATCCTCATCTGCCGGGTGCAGCTGGCGCCGCTGCTGCTCGGCGCGATTGGCGCCGCCATGGCAAGCGACCCCGTTCCCCTATCATGTGGGGCGACCCCAGCGCATGGAGAGCAATCCTGATGGTGCCACCTCATACGGATTACCTGCAGTCGCAGCTCGACGTGCTCGAGTCCGAGTCGATCCACGTCATGCGCGAGGTGGCGGCCGAGTTCGAGCGACCGGTGCTGCTGTTTTCCGGCGGCAAGGACTCCGTCGTGATCCTGGCGCTGGCCGGGCGGGCGTTCTGGCCAGCCAGGATCCCGTTCCCGGTCATGCACGTCGACACCGGGCACAACTTCGCTGAGGTGCTGGAGTTCCGCGATCGCAGGGTCGCCGAGGTCGGCGCGCGGCTGATCGTGGCGTCCGTGCAGGAGTCCATTGACGCGGGCCGGGTCGCCGAGGAAACCGGCAGGTGGGCGAGCCGCAACCGGCTGCAGACCACGACGCTGCTTGACGCGATCGCGGACAACGGGTTCGACGCGGTGTTCGGCGGGGCCCGGCGGGATGAGGAGAAGGCGCGGGCCAAGGAGCGGGTTTTCTCGTTCCGCGACGAGTTCGGCCAGTGGGACCCGAAGAACCAGCGGCCCGAGCTGTGGAACGTCTACAACACCAGGATCAGGCGGGGCGAGCACATCCGGGTGTTCCCGCTGTCGAACTGGACCGAGCTTGACATCTGGCACTATATCGCCAGCGAGCGGCTCGAGATTCCGTCGATCTACTTCGCCCACTCGCGGCGGGTATTCGAGCGGGACGGGATCCTGCTCGCCGACAGCGACTACGTCACCAGGCTGCCGGACGAGCAGGTGCTCGAGACGCGGGTGCGCTACCGGACCGTGGGGGACATGACGTGCACCGGCGCGGTCGAGTCGACCGCGAGCACGGTCGACCAGGTAATCGCCGAGATCGCCGCCACCCGGATCACCGAGCGGGGCCAGACCCGCGCGGATGACCGCACCAGCGAGGCGGCGATGGAGGACCGCAAGCGGGAGGGCTACTTCTGATGACGGCGAGCCAGTTCGGCTCCGGTGCCCCGGTCGCTTCGGGCACAGTCGACGGCGGTCGGCAGATGGACATCCTGCGCCTGGCCACCGCGGGCTCGGTCGACGACGGCAAGAGCACGCTCATCGGGCGGCTGCTTTATGACTCCAAGGCGATCTTCGAGGATCAGCTGGCGGCGGTCGAGCGGACGAGCCGGGAGCGCGGCGAGGACTTCACGAACCTGGCACTGCTGACCGACGGGCTGCGGGCCGAGCGCGAGCAGGGCATCACGATCGACGTCGCCTACCGGTACTTCGCCACGCCCCGGCGCAAGTTCATCATCGCCGACACCCCTGGCCACATTCAGTACACCCGCAACATGGTGACCGGTGCTTCCACGGCGGACCTCGCGGTCGTGCTGGTCGACGCCCGGAACGGGCTGACCGAGCAGAGCCGCCGGCACGCCTTCCTCGCGACCCTGCTCCGGGTCCCGCACCTGGTGCTAGCGATCAACAAGATGGACCTGGTCGACTACAGTTCCGAGGTGTTCGAGCGGATCTCTGAGGAGTTCACCGCGTTCGCGGCCAAGCTGGAGATCGGCGACCTCAGCTTCATTCCGATCTCCGCCCTGCACGGCGACAACGTGGTGCAGCGGTCGAGCAACATGCCGTGGTATGACGGACCGTCACTGTTGCATCACCTGGAGCACGTGCACATCGCCTCTGACCGGAACCTCATCGACGTCCGGTTCCCGGTGCAGTACGTGATCAGGCCGCACCAGGCCACCGACCCTGAGTTGCACGACTACCGCGGCTACGCCGGCCAGCTGGCCGGTGGCGTCCTGAAGCCGGGTGACGAGATCATGCACCTGCCTTCCGGGCTCACCACGAGGGTCAGCCGGATCGACACGCCGCGCGGGTCGGTCGCGGAGGCCTACGCGCCGATGTCCGTGACAGTGCTGATCGACGACGATCTGGACGTGTCACGAGGCGACATGTTCTGCCGGCCGCACAACCGGCCGTCGCCCAGCCAGGACATCGAGGCGATGGTGTGCTGGATGAGCGACGCGAGCACCTTGACGACACAGCGCAGGCTGCTGGTGAAGCACACCACCAGGACCGTCAAGGCGATCGTCCGGGACCTGCAGTACCGGCTCAACGTCAACACCCTGCACCGGGACGAGTCGGCAACCGAGCTGAGCCTGAACGAGATCGGCCGTGTCACGCTGCGGCTGACCCAGCCGGTGTTCTGCGACCCGTATCAGCGGAACCGGCTCACCGGCGGTCTCATCCTCATCGACGAGGCCACCGGCGCCACAGTTGGCGCTGCGATGATCACTGACGCTCAATAACCGCTGTCAACCGGCCGCACGCGCTGGACGTAAATGCAGTGGCGGCCGCCGCCAAGTCCAGTACAACTCACGACGCCGTTCCGGCACGGAACGGAGACACTACGACGCGCGAGAGCGCCAGTGCAGACGGTCACGAATGCAGGCCAGCACTTGCCCGCGCCGTTGTGTGCTCGATACGGTTTGCCAAGCCTGGGAGTCGTCTTGGTAAATAGCCGTCGGCTTGGTCAACCAAGAGAGCCTTTCCGGCGTCTTCCAGGTAGCTGCACGCGCCGCTGCTTGTTCCGCCGCTGGGTGCGCTGTTCGTGAGTGCGGCCAGACGCACTGCACTTGATTGTCCGATGAGGGAGGCGCAGCGGCAGGTGCTGTACCGTCGGCTACCTTCTAGCGGGCCGCTGCCGCCCGAGCCAGTGCTAGAAATCGTTGCCCGTAACGAAGCTCGCCAGATCCAGTCGGCTGCCCTCGGACCGTTTGAGCCGGTGTCGGACGTCTTCGCGCTGTCCGCGAGAGTGAGCGTGGTGATACCGACCCTGAACGAAGCCCAGAACTTGCCTTATGCGTTCGCGGCACTGCCTAGCTGGATTGACGAGGTGGTGCTGGTCGATGGCAGGTCGACCGATGACACGGTGCGCGTCGCCCGTCGGCTGAGGCCGGACGTTAAGGTAGTGATGCAGGGCGGTCGCGGCAAGGGCGATGCACTGCTTGCCGGGTTCGCGGCTTGCACTGGTGACATCATCGTCACGATGGACGCCGATGGATCGACTGACGGCCGGGAGATCGTGCGTTTCGTCGCCGCGCTGGCCGCTGGAGCCGATCTCGTGAAGGGGTCGAGGTTCGCGTGCGGTGGTGGCAGCGCGGACCTAACGAGGATGCGCAGGCTGGGTAACCGACTGCTTGGTGCGCTCGTGAACCTCCTGTTCGGGACCCGCTACACCGATCTGTGCTACGGCTATAACGCATTCTGGGCGCGGCATCTAGGCACGCTGGCGCTGGATTGCGCAGGCTTCGAGGTTGAGGCCCTGCTGAATGTCCGGGCGGCAGCAGTCGGCTTGGTGGTTCACGAGGTGCCCAGCTTCGAGCATCGCCGCGTCTACGGTGCTAGCAATCTGAGGGTCTTCGTTGACGGCTGGCGCATCGCGAAGGTTATCGTCCGTGAATGGCGTGCCTACAGGCGTGCCCAGAACGTGCTCGAAATCCCGGCCCCCGATGGGCTAATACTCAGCAAGTTACGAGTTGGGGCTTTGTAGGAGGCAGGCCCGGCCGGGCGCCGGCTCGTGACTCCCAGTAAATTGGGGCCCTCCTGCCGGTTCCGTGGGTGGTTCGGTGATCATCTTCCGGGGAGGGCGGGCCGGATACCGCCGAGGGTGAGCATGGCCAGGGCGATGAGGGCGGCGGGGTTGTGG
>JBOHCP010000120.1:0-10147 GCA_050698875.1 Streptosporangiaceae bacterium
GGTTCCTGACGAGCTGCTCGTCCCGCGTCGAGGCATCGGCGACGATCCGCAGCCCCTCGGCCTTTCCCAACTGCACGGCGTAACCGCCCACCGCGCCCGCGGCACCGGTCACGACGAGCGTCTGGCCGGGAGCCAGGTCGAGCACGTCGAGTGCCTGCCGGGTGGTGAGGCCGTTCATCGGCAGCGTCGCCGCCTCGGCGTCGGTGGCGCCGGCGGGCACTCTGGTCACGGACTCGGCCGGAACAACCACCAGCTCCGCGTACGCGCCGTGCGAGCCGTGGGGCACGACGATCGCCATCACGCGGTCGCCAACGCGCAGGTCTGTCGACACGCCCGGCCCGATCTGGTCGAGTTCGCCAGCGGCGTCCATGCCAGGCACGTACGGCGGCGGGATGTCCTTGAGCTGGCTCGCGCGGGCGCCGCCGCGCAAGCCCGTGTCGGTCGGGTTGACCGCGGCCGCGCGCACCCGCATGCGCATCTCTCCTGGTCCGGCCTCCGGATCGGGCAGCTCCACGATGTGCAGGACGTCAGGGCCGCCAAACTCCGTCACTCCCACAGCTCTCATGGCAACGGTCAACCGCCGTGCGCGACGCGTATTCCCCTGGCGGCCGTGGAATCAGGAAACGCGTGCCGCTGGCCGCCGCAGCGCATAGAGAACGCTGTCATAGCGCAAGTCAGGACCTCGCGGCGGCCGGTCGTGCTGCGCCGCGACGGCGGCGGCCACGGCGGCGGCGAGCGCCCGCCGGTACAGCGCCGAACCCGTGCTGACTCTGGCCACGCCCACGCCGCCGAGCTGGGCCACGGTCGTGTCCGGCTGCCAGAGCACGTTGAGCGGTAGCTGGATGCGCCGCGTCAGCGCCGCGATGTCGGCGAGCTCCGTGACCGCTGGCACGAACGCGCCCGAGGCTCCCGCGTCCTGGTAGGCAAGCAGCCGCGCGGTGGCCGCGTCGAGCCGGCCGCCCGGCTGGCCCACTCGCAGCCAGAACACGTCGGTGCGCGCGTTGACAAACAAGCCCGGCGCGGCCGCGACGACGGCCCGGATGATGGCAGCGTGCGCCGCGGCTGTCCGCAGCGCGCCGCCGCCGCGTGCGTCCTCGAGATTAATCCCGGCCGCGCCGAGCTCCGACAGCTCCACGGCCAGGTCCGCGACCGCGCCGGGGTCGTCACCGTAGCCGCCTTCGATGTCGACGGTTACGGGCAGCGGAAGCCTCGGCAGGATCGCCCGCGCCATCGCCATGGTGACGTCACGGCCGGTGCCGGCGCCGTCGATCTCGCCCGCCGCCGCCGTCACCCCGAGGCTCGTCGTCCCGACAGCGGGGAATCCCGCGTCCGCCAGCAGCAGTGCAGAGCCGACGTCCCATGCGTTCGGAAGGAGGAAGGGGCTGCCCCGCCGGTGCAGCGCCGCGAACGCCTGCTGCCCGGTCATCCGCGGCTCACCAGGACGTGACACGGCAGCCGCAGGCTGGGCCGCGGCTCGTAGTCGATGCGCTGGCCGGCGACCGGCCGCCAGCCGCCCGCCTCGAGGACCGTGACGACCGCGCGAGCGATCGCGCTGGCCGTGGCCGCAGCCGGGCAGGCGTGCGGTCCGCTGCCGAACGAGGCCGGTATCCCGCTGCCGGGTTCGGCCGCGGCCACGAAGATCCACACGTCGGATCCGCGCGGAATGACCGCAGCGCCGATCGTCGTGTCCGCTACCGCCACCCGGCGCGTGCACTGCACGGGCGCATGGCGGCGCAGCACCGCCTCGACCCGATCCGCCTGACCGGACTCGCCGCGCGGCGCCGCCAGCACCGCCGCGCCGATGAGGGCCGCGGTGGCGTCTCTGGCCTGGAACAGGACGCTCGCCGCGGCGGCTACCCCGTCCTCGCCGGTCAGCTCCAGTGGCCCGAGCGCTGCACACAGCTGGCTCGCCGCCTCGTCCGCATCGCACGCCTGCGCGGGCACAGGGCCGGGCGGCGCAAACAACAGCGCGTCGGACAATCGCCCGGTGAGGTTCGCGGCGCTGGCCGCGTGCGGCCCGCTGAGGCCCATTGTTCGGGCGAGCGCCCCGGCCGGAACCGTGCGCGCCAGCGGCATGACGTCGAGCACGTCCGCCGCGGCCCGCTCGAGCAGGTACCGCGCGGTGCGGCGGGCGGCCTGACCGGCGACCTCGGCGACCGGCGGCAGCAGCCGGACCGTCAGCGCGCGCCTGCGCCGATGCTCCTTGCCATCGCAGAATCGGGCCATCCGGGCCACCAGGTCAGCCGCCGGCCCTCCCCCGGCCGGGGGAGGGATGACCCGCAGGCCAGGCGCGATCAGCGCGGCGGCGACGTCCGGTGGCGTGGAAACTATCCACTGGCCACCGCGGGCATGGGTACCCAGTGCCCGGAGCGCTGCGTGCCAGTCGGCGGGGTCCGGGCGGGTCGCTAGCTCAGTGATCGGGACGCGCTCAAGCTGGTCCCCGGTGGTCGTGGTCGTCATGGCCGGAAGCGTAGGCCGAGGTTGGTGCGGCGCCGGCCGAACTGTCGGCGGCTTAAGGTGTCGCGTAGTGTCCCAGCGGCTCCCGAAGGAGAGACCGGTGATCCTCGCCCCGGAATCTGTCAGCAGGTTCGCCGGCCTGCTCGCCGACACGAGCCGTGCGGCCATGTGCATCGCGCTGCTGGACGGCCGAGCCTGGACGGCCAGCGAACTGGCGGCGTATGCCGGCATCGCGCGGCCCACCGCCAGCCATCACCTGAACCGGCTGGTGGAGGCGGGGCTGCTGGTGGAACTGCGCCAGGGCCGCCACCGGTACGTGCGGCTCGCCAGCACCGAGCTGGCCGAGCTCATCGAGCACATGGCGACCGTCGCCGGCCGGCCCGCGACGGCGAGGTCACTGCGTGCCGTCAGCGTCGCCGAGGACCTCGCGCGCGCCAGGACCTGCTACGACCACCTCGCCGGCGCACTCGGCGTGCAGCTGTTCGACGCGATGGTAACGGCCGGTCTGCTCTGCGAGGCCAGCGGGCTGACCGTCACCGCCGCGGGCCGGTCCTGGTTTACCGAGCTCGCCGGGCCGGAGGCGCTGCGCAGCAGGTCGCGGCCGCTGGCCCGGGCCTGCCTGGACTGGACCGAGCGCAGGACGCACCTGGCCGGTGCGCTCGGGGCGGCGCTGTACCAGCAGCTCGTGGCACGAGGCTGGGTGCTGCCCCGGCCGGGCAGCCGGGCTGTCCGGGTCACGCCAGACGGCGAGCTCGCGCTGGCCAGGCTGCTGGGAGTGCGGATGGCCGACCCTCGCGTGCCGACCCTCGCCCGCGCGTAGCGCCTGCTGGCACGCTGCCCGGGCCGGTTAGCTCTCTGCCGCGGCGGCGCGCGATCGGGGCCGGGCGGCGCCGCTTCGCGACGTCTTCCTGGCCGGTTGCTGCCGCCGGTCCCTGGCGCAAATGACCGCTGACTTGCCTCCGCTGGGACTACGGCGCTCAAGCTCAAACAGGGTGGTCGCGGCCATGAGGTCGCTGAGCTTGGCATACCCGTAGGTGCGCGAGTCAAAGTCCGGGCTCTGGTTGGTGATGATCTGGCCCACCGAGGCCAGCGGAGCCCAGCCGTCGTCGTCAGAGGCTGCCTCGATTGCGTTGCGCAACCGGCTCACCAGCGTGGTGTCGGCCTTGAGCTGGGCGGCTGATGCGCGCGTCGTCGGGGCGAGTGGTTCGCCGGCGGGCTCGGTGGCGCCCTCGGCGTACCTGAGGTTCTCGATGTAGATGAACTTGTCGCAGGCGGCGACGAACGGCTTGGGCGTCTTGCGCTCGCCGAAGCCGTAGACGATCAGGCCGGACTCCCGGATCCGTGCGGCTAGCCGGGTGAAATCGCTGTCGCTTGACACGATGCAGAAACCGTCGAACCGGCCCGAGTAGAGCAGGTCCATGGCGTCGATGACCATGGCCGCGTCCGTCGCGTTCTTGCCCCTTGTGTAGGCGAACTGCTGGATTGGCTGGATCGACTGGGCGAGCAGTTGGTCCTTCCAGCCGCGCAGCGTCCCCGTCGTCCAGTCGCCATAGGCGCGCTTGACATGCGCGGTGCCGTACTTGGCGATCTCGGCGAGCAGCCCGTCCACGATGGCAGGCTGCGCGTTGTCGGCATCGATCAGCACCGCGAGTCGCGCGGCGTTCTCGGTAGGACTGGTCATGACGATCCCGGCCGGTAGCCGCCGAAGATGACATAGTCCAGCCGCTTCCACCAGACGTCGACGCCCTGGAAGCCGGCCGACCGCAGAAAGTCAAGCTGCAAGTCCAGCGGGCTGATATAGCGCACGTGATTCTCGAACCTGGCCTGCTCGTGTGCCGTCCGATGCAGCCGCTTCTGCGCGGCCTCCGGACTCTCCTGGTCGATCACCCGGGTCCACGTAGCGGTGACCACAGGATCCTCCGCGCGCACCGGATCGTAGTTGAGATAGCAGCCGCCCGGCCGGATGCGCTGGAAGATCTCGCCGAACAGGCTCCGCTTGCGCTCGTCGGGCAGGTGGTGGACGCACAGCGAGGTCACGATGGCGTCGACGGCTGCCGGGATGGCGGCCGGCCACGCACCGGCCAGCAGATCGAACTCGACGTACCGGTAGCGCCCGGCGAATGGGCGCAGCTCGGCCTCGCCCGCGCCCATCATCTCCGGCGAGAAGTCGGCCAGTATCGCGTTGCTACGGCGGTGACGCTCGAGGATCGCCCGCGACGCCGCGCCGGTGCCCGCGCCCAGATCGAGAAATGTGACATCCGCCTGCTCGCCGAATGGCATCAGCAGCGCCATGAGGCGCCATTGCGCGGCGTGGTTGCGCTCGCGCTCGGCGGCTTCCGCCGCCCAGTTCGCCACGATCTCGTCGGATCTCCAGATAGCCGCGTTCGTATCTGAGTGCTGCTCCACGCAAGCACCCTACTGACTCGCCGCGGTCGCCAGCGACCGGGCGACGTCGTCGGCCCGGCCGGGCTACTGCAATTTACGTAGTCGAACTCGTGCTCGTGGGCGATGACGGCTGACCGGACCAGCTCCTAGCCTGACTGTCCCCGGTAGGGAAGGGGCCTGCTGGGGCAGTCAGGAGGTCGGATGGAGATCGACGAAGTTGCCGCACGCCCCGTGCGGCAATACTGGGTGCTGCTTGCCGTTTGCGTGCTCGCGCCGCTTGCCATCGTCGCCGCGATCGTGGTGCGGCAGCCGGTCATGTATGCGGCGGATGCCCGCATCATCACCTCGAGCGCGGTGCCGCAGAGCTCGTCCGAGGCCGACGCGATCGTCAGCCAGGTCCAGGGCATCGCGACGGGACCGACCGCCATCGGCCAGGCGCTCCACACGGCAGGCGTCCGGCTCAACGCGGACAGCTTTGCCAGCAAGGACATCAGCGTCACGGGCCTCGGGACGTCGCAACTCGTCGATATCACTGTGACGGACAAGAACCCGCGGGTCGCGCAGCGGGTTGCCCAGAGCCTTGGGATTGAGGTTGTCGACGCCCTGAACAAGGTCGGGCAAAGCGGCCTGTCCGAGGCGCTCGGCGCCATCGATAGCGAGCTGGTCGGCCTGACCGAGCAGCGAGCGGAGATGGACGCCCAGGTCACGGCGCAGCCGCGGAACCAGGCGCTGGCAGCCAAGCTCGCGGGCCTGGACCAAGTGATCGCGAACTTTACCGGTGACCGCAGCCGGCTGCTGATCCAGGCGAGCGCGCAGGGTCTCGCGACGGTACCCGACCAGCCCAGCCTGCCGAAGGCACCCGAGTCGAAGGCACTGCCGCAGAAGGTTGGCCTGGCTGTGCTGCTCGGGCTCCGGGACGTCCTTGTCGGAATGGACGAGAAGTCGACACGGCTGTCCTGCACCGTCGTCGCGCAGGTTCGTCTGGTGCACCGACGTGCTGCCTGACGAACTGGCGGCGCGAACCTCAGCCCTGATGGAGGCCGGGCTGGCGGCTATCAAGGCGACGTTCGGGCACAAGCCGAGTCTGCCACCGCCCTCCCGGTGGCGGGCCAGACGCAGACGGACCCCGCCGGCTCGTCAAGGCGTAAATCGCTGCGTGGAACCACGGGCGTATCGGGTCCGATTGCCAGTTGGCTGCGTGACGGCGCCTGACCGGCGACCTTCCCGCCCTGGTGCCCGACGCTCAGGGCCTCGGTCAGTCGGTGACCGCGAGTGGCGGGCGAGTCCGGTCGGCAGCAGGCTCTGGCCGCCTGCGATGAGCCGGTTGATTCCATGAGGCCGCAGCAGGGTGACGCGCGGTCGCCCGGACGCACATCGACGTGCTGTGACCACAGGCAGGCCGGACAGTGATTCCGGTAGCTGCCGTTGACGAGTGGTCGCACGAGCTGGCCGCACTGCGCACCGGCGAAGCCCTGATTCTGGGCAGCTCTGCTGATGGCTCTGCATCAGGGGTCAGCGATTACTTCCGCATCCCGCTTCACCGGGGCATCTCTCATCCCGCGGATCCGTGACCACAACCGGGTTTGACGTTGTCCCGGTCACTGTCAGCCGAGCCGCCTCAGCCGCCAGCGGTAGGTGTCATCCCGCCGCACTGGCGTCGGCGTCGTCCCCTGCTCTCAGAGCACGGCGCAACCGAGTACCGCGCCACGGAGCTGGCAAGCTGCGCATGAGAGTGTGACCGTTGGCGTGAATTTCCGGTCGCTTTCGGACTGATTCGTCCCCCGCTAACGGTCGCACTTGGCCGAAGGCCGTTCAACTGCGTACGGATAAGTTGGGCTAGTGGCCGATTGCGAGCTCCACGATCTTCACGATCACCAGGACCATCGCGACCGCAAGGTATACCCGGAGCGCGCCCATGCCGAGCTTGCGGCTGGTGGACATCGCCGGCCGCTGCAGCAGGTGCAGCGGCGGCATCCGCCAGTTCTCGCGGCCGGAGCGGTCCACGGGGTCGGGCGCCGCCCGCTCGGCGCGCAGCCGCCGGCTCACCACGTACCCCGCGGCCAGCACCCCGGCGGCGCCGCAGACGATCATGATGTTCAGGATCTGCCGTGAGCTGATAGCGGGGAAGAGCACCGATGCGGTCAAGATGACCGACAGGGCGACCAGCACCGCCACCACAGCGCCGGTAAAGGCGTTGGTCTTGCCGCCATTGACCCACGGGCCGAGCACCTGGCGGTCGTTGCACAGCAGCAGCAGAAACACGCTCGCGCTCGGCAGCAGCACGCCCGCGAGCACCTGCACGCCCTCGGTGACCAGGCCGAGCGGGGAGCCCGGGATGAGCACGATCGTCGCGGCGAGGGCGATCAGCGCTGCGTAGACCGCGTAGAACCCCTTGGCGCTGCGCACGCCCCGGTGCAGCGAATGGTGGATGCCGAACACGTCGCTGATCGCGTACGCGGTGGACAGCGAGACCGCGAAGGCGCCGATGATCGACGCGTCCAGCAGGGCGATCGCGAACAGCACGCCCGCTGCCCGGCCCCCGTAGGCCTGCAGCCCGGCGGCCAGCCCGGCAGTGTCGGAGAAGTGGCCCAAGAGGTGGCTGTGCGCGAACGCCACCGTCGTCGCGCCCATGATCGCGGCAGCGCCGACCACCACCGTGACGATGCCGATCCACAGGTCGGCCTTCTCGTACTTCATGAAGCGCGGGGTGATCCGCTTGTCGATTACATAGGACTGCTGGAAGAACAGCTGCCATGGCGCGACCGTGGTGCCGACGATGCCGATCACGAGCAGCATCACGGTGGACAGGCCGCCGGCGCCGCCGGGCAGCTGCGGCACGACGAAGCCGCGGGCCAGCTCTGATGCCGCCGGGTGAGCCAGGATGTACACAGGGATCAGCAGCAGGCTGGCGCCGCAGAACGCCAGGGCGATGCGCTCGAACCGGCGGAAGCTGCCGGTGAACGCTGCGGCGACTACCACGCAGGCGGCCAGCAGGACGGCGGGGATCTTCGGCAGGCCGAGGAAGCCCGCCGCCAGGGTGATGCCGATGAACTCGGTGACGATGGTGAGCGCGTTGAGGATGAACAGGTCGATGACGCTGAAGGCGCCCCAGAACTTGCCGAACCGCTCCAGGATCAGCCGGGCGTGGCCGACACCGGTAACGGCGCCCAGCCGGACGACCATCTCCTGGTTGACATACAGCACGGGAACCAGCAGGAGCAGGGTCCACAGCAGCCTGGTGCCGTAGTTCTGGCCAGCCTGTCCGTAGGTGGCGAACGCGCCCGCGTCGTTGTCGCCGACCATCACGATCAGCCCGGGACCGACGATCGCGAGCAGGGTCTTGAGCACGGCCGAGCCGCGGCGCGGCGCGAGGTCATCGTGACGGATGGTGCCCAGCGCACCGCGGATGTCGCCGACGTGCTCGGGGTCGAGGACCGCGCCGTTTGCGTCCATGGTCTGCGACGTCATGACCATTCCTCCCTGGTCTCGGGAGGCACGCAGCATCCATCCGCGCTGCGCTCGCGCGCAGGATCGGGCAGCTCGCAGGACGGGTGGCTACAGTGTGCCGGGGGGAAACGAGATCGCCTGGATGACGGGTCGTTGATGGCCCGGTTTACTGGATTCCATGTCTCGCCTCCCTCCGCTCATGGCACGCGCGGGTGCCCGCTGCGGCACGCAGGGGGCTGTCCGCCGAGGAAAGCGACCGCACCCCTTCTCGTCAGAGCTTTGGCACGACACGACGTAGCACCGCGGGGTACAGCCACTTCGGGTCACCCCTTAGGCCGGGGAGACCTGTCCTGACCCTGGGCGTCTCTCGACGTCGTCGGATCAGTGGCCTGTGTTCGTGTCGACGCCTCACCGAACGAGGTGCCTTGTCAAACCATTGCCAGGGTACCCGATTCCGGGCACTGCGGGCAATGCCCAGCTCAGTGACCCGAATCAGAGCGCGCGCTGCCCTCGCGGCGGGCGCCTCACGGGCCGATGCTGTGGCGGCGGAGGCGGCTCGGGCCGGCCGATGACTTCCCGTCAGTGGGTGCCGGGCTCGTGGTCGGCGTGCGCGGCGGCCTCGAGCTGGAACGTCGAGTGCTCCACGTCGAAATGCCCGGCGAGGCACGCCTGCAGCTGGTCGAGCAGGCGGGGGGCGTGCCCGTCGGTGAAGCAGGCGTCGTCGACGATCACGTGCGCGGACAGCGCCGGCAGGTTCGACGTGACGGTCCAGGCGTGCAGGTCGTGGACGTCCTCGACATGGCCAGTGGCGAGCAGGTGCGCTCGCACGTCTTCGAGATTCATGTCCTCGGGCGCGGCCTCCAGCAGGACCCGGCCGGAGGCGCGCAGCAGTGACCAGGCCGCCCTGATCATGAGCAGCACGACGAGCAGGGCTGCGAGCGAGTCGGCCCGGCCGAAGCCGGTGGTCAGGATGATCACGGCGGCGACCGCGGTGCCCAGGAACCCGTACAGGTCGGTCAGGATGTGCCGATACGCGCCCGCGACGTTCAGGCTGGACCGGCTGGCCCGGGCCAGCAACCGTGCGGCAACGACGTTCACCGCGATGCCGGCGAGGGCAACCGCGAGGACGGGCACGGCGTCCACGTGGGGCGGGTGCACGAGCCGGAATACGGCCTGCACCGTCAGGATGCCCGCCACGACCAGCAGGGTGATGCCGTTGACGGCCGCAGACAGGATCTCCGCGCGCCGCCAGCCGAACGTCCACGGGCCGGTCGGCGGGCGGGCTGCGAGCCGAATCGCCCACAGCGAGCCGGCGATGGCGCCGACGTCGGCGAGCATGTGGCCCGCGTCGGACAGCAGCGCGAGCGAGCCCGACGTCAGCGCCGCCACCACCTCGCCGATCAGGAAGGCCGCCAGCAGCGCGAGCGCCGCGCGCAAGTAACGCCGATCCGCGCCCTGGCCTGGCCAGTGCGAGTGCCCGACATCGGCCGCGCCGCTGCGCCCGTCGTCGGCGTGCTGCGCCGGCTCGCGGTCATCCGCCCGGCGGGGCGGCCCGCCATCGCATGAATAGTTGCGCATATGACTATGAATCTATCACACCCGCCGTGCCGAGCCAGGGTTGCGGTCGGCCGGTCACATCCGGCTGGTTGGCACGTCATCCGACCGCACCGCCCTGAGCCCGTCGGTCTGAGCCCGTCGGTCTGAGCCCGGCGCGGTGAAGGACAGATGGTGCTAGCTTTCCCCGGCCATCGGCGCTCGCGACCCGGTCCGCACGGCCCGTTACGCGGGCGCTGCGAGGTCAGCCCGCCGGTCCGGGCGCGGCCTACCCGCGCCGAGACTGCCAGGAGCGCCATCTGGT
>JBOHCP010000121.1:0-10125 GCA_050698875.1 Streptosporangiaceae bacterium
CCTGAGCACGGGCCCGGGCGCGGGCCCGGGCGCGGGCCTGAGCACGGGCCTGGCGGCAGGGCGGCCGACGGCGAGCCTCCTGGGCACAAGCCGGATAAGAGCGCCGATTGCACCATCGGCCGGGATCAGAACTGCGCCGCGGCAAAGAGCCGTGGACTATCCCCCGGCGGCCGATGGGGCGGCGTAGGGGAGGCCGACTATCGCGGCAAGCTCGTGCCTGACTGCGCGGCGGTCAGATTCGCCACGCCAGACCGCGCCGAGAGGGATTAAGCGGAAACTCAATCCATGGCGCGGTCCACAACGTCGGCATCTCACAGCACAGCGGCAAAACGTACCGGTCGTCCGTCCGGCGGACGCAGCCGAGCACCGATATCGCGCGGTCGTCAGTGAGTGGCTTCGTATTCCTGAATGATGGACGCCGGAATGCGGCCGCGCTCGCTGACCTTCTCGCCGCGATCACGGGCCCACTGGCGAATTTCCGAGCTCCGTTCGCGGCCGGGCCCGGTACGCGCCTTACGCCGCCGCGCACCACTCATGCGCCGCGCGTGCGCGATGTATCCGCCGAAGATGTCGTGGAGTTCCTTCGCGTGCGCGGAACATACGTCGATCTCGTATGGCGTGCCGTCAACGGAGAACGCAACAGTCTCGTTACCCTCGACCTCGCCATCGTGCGGGAGATCACAAACCACCGTCACCACGGTCCTCTGAACCATCCGGCTGCCTTTCACTGAAGTCTTTTAGGCACCTAAAGATATACCATGGCGTCCGGGCCTGACAATTCGAGATAGCCGTTTATCTATGACGGACGGCCCGATCTACCGAAGAATGCGTTCGTGTGCAGTAACTCACGGTAATCGGAAGCCGTGGCATGGTCAGCTATCGCCGGAAGCCGTTCGCGGCGCAGCCGAGTCGTCATGAGGCTGGCTTTGGAGATCATCGCCACGCTGCTGCGCGGCGGCGAACCCGTTCTCGCCCGGAGCAGACTTAGCTGCGCGCGACCGGTTCATCTCGTGCCGCAGAAACGCCACGATCGCGATGACCACCACGGCACAAATCAGCAGTGGCGGCGTGAGCGCAGACAGATCCTGCATACGGCACCCGTCCTCTCCGCGTCGTCCCGCCCTGCACCTCACAGGCTAGCTCGTGAGCCGCTGGCCTCTGCCGGCGGAACACTCGTGCGCCGGTGCGTTGGCCTTGACCGCGGCCGATGCGCCGCAGCCGACGCCCACTACGCACGGTAACTGCGGGCGATCACAATCGCAGCAGCATCCGCGTGTTCCCGAGTGTGTTGGGTTTCACTCGGTCCAGATCCAGGAACTCGGCCACACCCTCGTCGTAGGACCGCAGCAGTTCGGTATAGACCTCGGGCGAGGTTGCCTGCCCAGTGATCTCGGTAAAGCCGTGCCGCCGGAAGAACGACACCGCGAAGGTGAGCACGAATACCCGGCTAACACCCACTTCCCTGGCTGTCTCCAGCAGCGCGGCTACTATCAGATTCCCCGCGCCGCGACCCCGATGATCGCCTGTCACGGCTAGGGTGCGGATCTCGGCGAGATCTTCCCACATAACGTGCAGTGCGCCGCAGCCAGCGATTTCCCCGTCGGGCGTCGTTACCACCCAGAACTCCTGGATGTCCTCGAACAGCGTCACGGTCGGTTTGTCCAGCAGACGCCCGGACTTGACGTTGGCGTCCAGCAGCGCGCGGATGGCGCGCATGTCGCTCGTCCTCGCGCGCCTGACCGCATAGTCCATCCGCGTCTGCCTCCGAGCCCGCATCTGCCCAGCTGCCAGCATCCCAAAGAAGGTCAGACGCCGCCAGCGAGCTGCCGGGAACTGGGCGTTACGTAACTGGCACATATACAGCTGCCGGGTCCGCCGCGCAATCTCGCGCAGATCACGTGCAGATCACAGCTCCGCTGCATCTCCGAACCGGCTCGTGACCTGCATCGATGCAAGAACCCGGCGCCGCCCCGCGAGTCGCGCGCGCATACCCGTGCCACCACGGTAGTCTCAGCAACCTATTCCGAGTTCGCTGTTGCCCGGACCGCTGTTGCCAAAATCTTTTCCTGTTCCGGCCCGGGCGGAACGCTGACTCCATTAACCTCCACCCTGATGACCGTTGCAGGCCACCCGGTATCGGCTGGCTTGCTACGACCCGCCGAGTTCCTGATCGTGGCAGAGCGGCCGATCAGGGAGCCGGGGACCCATGGATCCCCGGGGTGAATCGGCGACTGCGGATGCATCATCGGTCCGCAGCCCGCCGTAGGGCTCCTCCGGCCCGAACCCGTCAGCTAACCCGGTAGGCGGCCGAGGAGAGGAGACCATGCGTGGCAGGCATGCCAGGACGGCATGTAGCTCGATACTCGGCATTTCTGGTCCATAGCCCGGCGCCCCTGAGGCGCGCGGCCCGCCATGGCCCTTCCAGCGCCACCCGCCGGATGCGGCTGACACGCCGGGTGGCAGTGCTCATGGCGGCATTCGCCATCTGCGCCACGGTGCTGCCGGTCGGCGTCGCCGGCGCGACGCCTGCGGCACGCGCGTCTGGCAGCCCGAGCCTCGACGCCGTGCTCGCCGAGGCGAACAAGCTGTCCCAGCAGATCGACCTGCTTGGCCAGCAGTACGACAGCCTGCAGATCCAGCTGTCGCAGGCGCAGGCCGCCGTCACGCTCGCGCACGAGAACGCCGCGCGAGACCGCAGCATCTTCGCCCAGGATCAGGGGTCAATCGGGGCAATCGCGGTGGAGAACTACATGACCGGCGGCCTCAACCCGACGCTCCAGCTGCTCACCACTAACGCGCCGCAGAGCCTGCTGAACCGGGCCTCGATCATGACCCAGCTCCAGCGGGAGAACGGCGCACGGGTGAGCCTCGTCGCGAGCGCCGAACTCGCGGCGCAGCGCGCCGAGACGGCCGCCGGTCAGCAGCAGCGGCGCGCGACGAGTCTCACCAAGCAGATGCAGGCCAAGGTCGCGGCCATCCAGCAGCGCGAGAACTTCTTCAACAGCCAGGCATTTGCGCAGGCCGAGGAGATCTACCAGCAGACCGGTCAGTACCCGGATATCTCGGTTGCCGGCGACAGCATCGGCGTCCAGGCGCTCAAGTTCGCACTGGAAAAGAGGGGCGACCCGTACGTCTGGGGCGCCGCCGGGCCGGACTCCTTCGACTGCTCCGGCCTGGTGAAGTGGGCGTACGCCCAGGTCGGCATCAGCTTGCTGCACTTCACCGGGGATCAGTGGAACGAGGGCGAGCACGTCTCGCGGGACCAGCTCGAGCCCGGTGACCTAGTGTTCTTCTATGCCGACCTGGGCCACGTCGGCCTCTACATCGGCAACGGACTGATGGTCGACGCGCCAACCTTCGGTCAGGACGTCCAGGTCCAGCCCGTCATGTGGGACGTGTACGAGGGAGCCGTCCAAATCGCCTAGCGATGCACCGAGCGTCCCCCCGGCTGCCCGGCCAGACTCCCCCCCTCTGGCCGGGCAGCATCATCTTCGGCGCCGGAGCCCGGTCGGGTCAGGTGGGCTTGACCAGCGGGAACAGCACGGTCTCCCGGATCGGCAAGCCGGTCAGCATGATCAGCGCCCGGTCGATGCCCAGTCCCATCCCGCCGGCTGGCGGCATCCCGTATTCGAGCGCGGTGAGGAAGTCCTCATCAAGCTGCATGGCGTCCGGGTCCCCGCCCGCGGCCAGCAACGACTGCGCGGTGAGCCGGGCGCGTTGCTCGATCGGGTCAGCCAGCTCCGAGTACGCAGTGCCGATCTCGGTGCCGAACGCGACCAGGTCCCACTTCTCGGCGAGCCGGGGGTCCTCGCGGTGCTGCCGGGTGAGCGGCGACACCTCGACCGGGAAGTCCCGGTAGAACGTCGGTTCCACGGTGCGGGCCTCGACCAGGTGCTCGTACAGCTCCAGCAGCACCTGCGCCCGGTTCCAGCCTGGTTGCAGCTCGATCTGCCGCTCCGCGGCATAACCGCGCAGCTGCTGCTCCGAGGTGTCGGGCTTTACCTGCTCGCCGAGGGCGTCGGATAGCGCGTCGTGCACCGTGACCGATCGCCAGGCGCCACTGAGGTCGACCTCGGTCCCGTCCGGCCGGCGGGCGACCGGGCCGCCGTGCGCGGCCTGCGCCGCCGCCCGCAGCAGCTCGGTGGTCAGCGCTTGCATGGTGTTGTAGTCCCCGTACGCCTCGTACACCTCCAGCATCGTGAACTCGGGGTTGTGCGTGGCGTCGACGCCCTCGTTGCGGAAGATCCGGCCGATCTCATACACCCGCTCGATGCCACCGACGAGGAGCCGCTTGAGGTAGAGCTCGAGCGCGATTCGCAGGTAGAGATCGAGATTAAAGGCATTGATATGGGTGGTAAACGGCCGCGCGTTGGCGCCGCCGTGCAGGGTCTGCAGTACCGGCGTCTCCGCCTCCAGGTAGCCGCGGGCGTGCAGCACTTCCCGGATCGAGCGGGTGACCACCGCTCGTACCTCGGCAGCTCGGCGTGCTGCGGGGTTAACGATCAGGTCTACATACCGCTGCCGCACCCGTGATTCTGGGTCTGTCAGGCCGCGGTGCTTGTCCGGTGGCGGCCGCAGCGCCTTCGAGGTGATCTGGAACGAGCTGGCCAGCACGGATAGCTCGCCGGTCCTGGACGAGATGACCTCACCCGTCACGCCCACATGATCGCCGAGATCCACGTCGGACTTCCAGGCGGCCAGCGCCTGCTCGCCGACGCGGTCGAGCGACAGCATCACCTGTATCTCGCCACTGCCGTCACGCAGCGCCCCGAAGCACAGCTTGCCGCCGTTCCGGTACAACACGACCCGCCCTGCCACGCCCACGGTGACGCCCGTGTGGGTGTCGGCGGCCAGCGCCCGAAATTCCGTGCGTACCTCGCCGATGTCATGCGTCCGGAGGTAGCCGACCGGGTACGGGTCAACGCCGGCCGCGCGCATCCGCTCCACCTTTGCCAGGCGTACCTGCATCTGCTCGGGCACGCCGCCCGCACCGTCCTGCTGCGTCACATGCCCGAGGCTACCGGTGCGCCGATCAGCCGGTGGCCGCGGTGCTGTCGGCGGCCGGGTCGCGTGCAGCGTCCCTTGCCGGGGCCGCACTATCCCGGCCGACGCGCACGGGCGTGGTATTGCGTTCGTAGGTCAGCCGCAGTCCGATCAGCGTCAGCCAGGGCTCATACGCGTCGATCACCGAGACTTCGTGTATGACCAGCGGCGCCAGGCCGCCGGTCGCGATGACGGTGACCGAGTCGGGGTCCTGCGGCGCCAGTTCGGCCGCCATGCGGGTGGCGATGCCCTCGACCTGCCCGGCGAAGCCGAAGACTATGCCCGACTGCAGCGCTTCGACCGTGCTCTTGCCGATGACCCGGCCGGGTCTGGCAAGCTCGACCTTGAGCAACTGCGCAGCGCGCCGGGACAGTGCGTCTACCGAGATCTCGATACCCGGCGCGAGCGCGCCGCCGATGAACTCCCCGCGCTGGCTCACCGCGTCGAAGTTCGTCGACGTGCCGAAGTCGACCACGATCGCCGGTCCGCCGTAGAGGTGGACGGCCGCCACCGCGTTCATGATGCGGTCACTGCCGACCTCTTTCGGGTTGTCGTACCGCAGCGGCACGCCGGTCTTCACTCCGGGCTCGACGATGACCGCGGGCACATCGCCGTAGTACCGGCGGCACATCTCGCGCATCTCGTGCAGCACCGACGGAACCGTCGAGCACAGCGCGATGCCGCTCACGTCCGGCTCGGCGCGCAGCGTGCTCTGCCGCAGCAGGCCCTGCAGCAGCACGGCAAGCTCGTCCGCGGTGCGCACCGGGTCGGTGGACACCCGCCAGTGCTCGACCACGTCGGTCCCGTCGAAGAGGCCGAGCACTGTGTTGGTGTTACCGACGTCGATCGTCAGCAGCATGGCGCTCCCGATCCGCTAGCCGGGCTTACTCAGATCCAGCCCGAAGTCGAGGGCGGGCGCCGAGTGGGTCAGCGCCCCCACCGCAAGGTAGTCCACGCCAGTCTGCGCGACGGCGCGGGCTCGGCCAAGCGTGAGTCCGCCGCTCGCCTCCAGCAGTGCCCGGCCGCCCGCCAGCCGCACCGCGGCGGCCATGTCGGGGACGGCGAAGTTGTCAAGCAGAATGAGGTCAGCGCCCGCCGCCAGCGCCTCAGCTACCTGGTCGAGGGTGTCGCACTCCACCTCGAGCGGCAGCCAGGGTGCCCTGGCCCTGACCGCCGTGAACGCGGCGCTGACCGACCCGGCCGCGGCCACGTGGTTGTCCTTGATGAGCGCAGCGTCCGACAGCGACATCCGGTGGTTGACCCCGCCGCCGCAGCGAACCGCATACTTCTCAAGGGCCCGCAGGCCCGGCGTGGTCTTGCGGGTATCGCGGATCTGTGCCCGGGTTCCGGCAACCGCGTCCACCCATCGGCGCGTGAGCGTGGCGACGCCGGAGAGGTGGCACAGCAGGTTGAGCGCCGTGCGCTCGGCTGTCAGCAAGGCGCTGACCGGGCCGGTCACGGTCAGCACCGCCTGACCCGCCGGCACCACGTCGCCGTCAGCCGCCCGGTCGGTACACCGCACCGGGTCGTCGGCCGACGCCAGCCAGAACACCGCCTCGGCCACCGGCAGCCCGGCCACCACGCCAGCGGACCTGGCCACTACGTCTGCCTGGCCGCGAAGGTCGACAGGCACGGTCGCGGCCGTCGTCACGTCGACGCCATCGGCGAGGTCCTCGGTCAGCGCGGCGGCGGCCACCGCCGCGGCGGCGGCCGGATCCAGTCCGGCGGCGTGCAGCCGTCTGGCGATCCGTTCACTCAGGCCGGGAACGGGGTCACTCGGCCCTGCAGCCGCGCGCATGCCAGCCGGAGTCACCCCGCGGGTAGGTCCCCGCATCGCATCGCGCATAGCTCGTTCCCGCTCTCAGTCAAGCACCGGCTCGAAGACGACGCCGAGCCCGGACGCAGCGGCCGACACGGCCAGGTGTCCGCGCCAGGCCGGGCTGGTCTCGGCGAAGTCCTCGCGCCAGTGACTGCCGCGGGTTTCCTCGCGGGCCAGCGCGGCGGCGACCAGGGCGGAGCTGATCAGGTGCAGGTTGGTGGCCTGCCACGCTTCGGCGTCCGGCTTGTCGCAGTCCTGCCGGGCGAGCTCGGCCAGGCCGGCGGCCGCCCTGGCCAGGCCTGGTCCGGATCGCAGCACGCCTGCGTCGGCGGTCATCAGCTGCTGCAGCCGCCCGGCGACGGCCGGGGCGACAAGCCCGGCAGGCCGGTGGTCGCCGGCCGGCTGCGCGTCTGGTGGCAGCGCGCGACCAAGCTCGGCGCCGATGCGCTCGGCGAACACCAGGCCCTCAAGCAGTGAGTTCGACGCCAGCCGGTTGGCGCCGTGCACCCCGGTGCACGCGACCTCGCCGCACGCGTACAGGCCCGCCACGCTGGTCCGACCGCGCAGGTCGGTGCGTAGGCCGCCGCTGACATAGTGCGCGGCCGGCACCACCGGGATCGGCTCGGTCACCGGATCGATGCCGTGCGACCGGCAGCTCGCCAGGATCGTCGGGAACCGACGGTCCCAGAGCGCGGCGCCGAGGTGCCGGCCGTCCAGGAAGACGTGATCGGTGCCGGACGCGAGCATCTCGCGCATGACGGTCTTGGCCACGACGTCTCGGGGAGCCAAGTCGGCGAGCGGGTGCTGCCCGGTCATGAGCCTTCTGCCGCCCGCGTCGATCAGCACCCCACCCTCGCCGCGCACCGCCTCGGAGATGAGCGGCTGCCGGCCGCGCGCAGCCGGGCCGAGCCATAGCACGGTGGGGTGGAACTGAACGAACTCCAGATCCGCGGCCACGGCACCCGCGCGCAGCGCCATGGCGAGCCCGTCTCCGGTCGACACCGGCGGATTGGTGGTCGCCGAGTAGACCTGGCCGAACCCACCAGTCGCCAGCACCACCGCCCTGGCCTGTACGGCACCGACCCCGTCCTGCTCGCCTTCGCCGAGTACGTGCAGGGTTATCCCCGCGGCCCTGCCGTCGGCCGTCTGCAGCAGATCGAGAGCGAGCGCGTGCTCGATCACCTCGAGCTCGGCCGCCCGCCCGGCCTCGGCGAGCGCTGCCAGCAGCGCCCGCGAGATCTCCGCGCCCGTGGCGTCCCCGCCGGCGTGTGCGATCCGGTCGCGCAGATGGCCGCCTTCCCTGCTGAGCGCCAGCGGTCCGGCGGGCTCGCGGTCGAACCGCGCGCCCAGCTCGATCAGCCGCCGCACGGCATTCGGCCCGTCGGTCACCAGCGCGCGGACAGCACGCGCGTCACAGATGCCCGCGCCGGCCGTCAGCGTGTCCTGCAGGTGGTCCTCGGGTGAGTCGCCCGGACCCAGCGCCGCCGCGATGCCACCCTGCGCCCACCGGGTCGAGCCGTCGTCCAGGACCGACTTGGTGGCGAGCAGGATACGGGCAGCGGGAAGCGCGCGCCTGATGGCCAGCACAGTGGTCACGCCGGCCACCCCGGAGCCGACGACGACCACGTCTGTCTCCCGCCGCCAGCCGGGCGCCGCCGCGATCAACCGACCGGGGATCACTCCTGGCCTCCGTCCGGCTTGCCGGCGCTCGCCAGGATCTGCAGGCGCGCGTTGTCGATCAGCCTGGTGGTGCCGACCTTCGCGGCAACCAGCAAGAGCGCGACCCCGCTGTGCCCACTATCGAGCTCGACGAAGGTGTCGGGATCGGCCAGCACGAGGTAATCGAGCAGCAGGGGCGGGCTGCCGCCGACGGCCTCCGCCAGCACCGCGCGCGCGGCCGCCACCGCTGGCTCGGCACCACGGGCCGCGTCGGCACTGGCCGCGGCGAGTGCCCGCGGCAGGGCGAGGGCAGCAGCCCGTTCGGTGGCTGACAGGTAGGCGTTCCGGCTGGACGTCGCGAGCCCGTCCGGATCGCGGTGCAGCGGTGCCTGGGCGATCTGCACGGCGAGGTCCAGATCGGTCACCATCTGCCTGACCAGCGCGAGCTGCTGGGCGTCCTTGGCTCCGAAAACGGCCGCATCGGGCTGGGTCAGGTGGAACAGCTTGAGCACCACGGTCAGCACACCGTCGAAGAAGCCCGGCCGGGACCGGCCCTCAAGCAGCCGCCCGGCCGGGCCCGGGTTCAGGGTCACCAGGGGCGGGCTTTGATACATCTGCGCTGGGTCAGGGTGGAAGACCGCGGTCACCCGCTCCTGCGCGCAGACTGCCAGGTCGTGCTCGATCGGCCGCGGGTAGCGGTCGAAGTCCTCCGCCGGGCCGAACTGCAGCGGGTTGACGAAGATCGAGACCAGGACGGAGCCGGCCGGCCCGGCCAGCTCGCGCGCGACGCGCAGCGGCGACCGGTGACCATCGTGCAGGGCGCCCATGGTGGGCACGAGCACAACCGGGCTGGGTAGCGCGGGCCGCGCCGCGGACATCCCTGTGCGCGTCCTGATCAGCATGGGCACGGACGGTGTGGCGAGGTCCGTGCGGCCCGGCCCGGACGCCTGGCTCGTCGACGTCACCGCGGCACCCCGGTCATAGCGGCGTCTCCGCGAGCACGTCAAGCAGGCGCCGCGCATCTGGCGCGGTCAGCATGCCGGTCGCCAGCGCGCGGGTCGCCGTGAGGCGCGCGAGTGCCAGGTAGGCAGGCAGCGCCTCCGGCGCCTCCGTCCGCAGCGCAGCCACATGACCGGCCACGGTGTCGGCGTCGCCCCTGGCGACCGGCCCGGTCAGCGCCGCGTCACCGAGCCGCAACGCGTTGTCGAGCGCCGCCGCGAGCAGCGGGCCAAGCATCCGGGCCGGCTGCCCGACACCAGCCTTCGTCAGCAGGTCCTCGGCCTGCACAACCTGCGTGACCAGATGGTTGGCGGCGCCGGCGAGGGCGGCGTGGTACAGGTCGCGGTCAGCCTCGGCGATGAAGACCGGTTCCCCGCCCATCTCCATGACAAGCACCTCGGCCGCCGGACGCAGCACGGCTGGCGCCGTGACCCCAAAGCAGATGCCGACCAGCCGGTCAGCGTCGTCGGGCCGACCCGTGAACGTCATCACCGGATGCAACGCCAGCGGCAGTGCGCCCTGCTGGGTCGCCGGGTCAAGCACGCCGAGCCCGTGCCGGCCGCTCGCGTGCGCGAGCAGGCGGCCCGCCACGGGCGCTTCGGTGG
>JBOHCP010000122.1:0-10111 GCA_050698875.1 Streptosporangiaceae bacterium
CGTGCTGCCCAGAGCCCGTGACCTCGGGCCGGTGCTCATCGCCTGGGCAGCGAGCCTGCTGATCCTGATCTTCGAAACCGACATCGGCACGTCCGCGCTGTTCTTCGGCATGTTCGTGGTCATGCTCTACATCGCCACCCAGCGGACGTCCTGGCTGCTGATCGGCGTGATCTTGTTCCTGGCCGGCTCGTTCCTGACCGCACTGCTGTTCCACCACGTGATGGAGCGGTTCACGATCTGGCTGCACCCGTTCGCCGGCAGCAACCCGACGGGCATTGCCTACCAGCCGGTGCAGGCCTTGGAGGGAATGGCCTTCGGCGGCCTGTTCGGCACCGGCCTGGGGCAGGGCGAGCCGTATCACACGCCGCTGGTGCAGAGCGACTTCATCTTCAGCGCGTTCGGGGAGGAACTGGGTCTGGTCGGGGTGATGGCCCTGCTGCTGGTATTCGGGCTCTTGGTGCAGCGCGGGCTGCGGGCGGCGCTCGCGGTCCCCGACCCGTTCTCGAAGCTGCTGGCCGGCGGGCTGTCGTTCGTACTGGCCCTGCAGGTCTTCGTGATCGTCGGCGGGATCAGCGGGCTGATTCCGCTGACCGGGGTCACCACGCCGTTCCTCTCCCAGGGGGGATCATCCCTGGTGGCCAGCTGGATCCTGGTGGCCGTCCTCATCCGGGTCAGCCACAGCGCCCGCGGACCGGCTCCGCAGCCGATCCAGGACGAGGGCATGACCCAGGTGGTGCGGGCCGGATGAACCGCGCGCTGATCCGCATCTCGCTGGCCTGCCTGGTCATGTTCGTGCTGCTGCTGCTCAACATGAACTACGTGCAGGCGTTCGAGACCAAGAAGCTGGCCGGCGAGCCGGGCAACGTCAGGGTCTTCGACGAGCAGTTCACCTACCAGCGCGGCGCGATCATCGCCAACGGCGACGGCACCGACCTCAAGATCGCCGAGTCGGTGCCGGTGAAGGGCACCAACACCTATCAGCGCTACTACCCGGCGGGCCCGGTCTACGCGCCGGTGACCGGTTACGACACGATCTACAGCACGTCCGGCATCGAGCAGGCCGAGGAAGGCTTCCTGTCCGGCACCGACCCCCGGCTGGCCGTGCACAACCTCACCGCGCTGCTGACCGGAAAGCAGAAGCAGGGCGCCACCGTGGAGCTGACCGTCAGCCCGGCCGCCCAGCAGGCTGCCTACGCGGCGCTCGCCGGCGACGGCGGGCACCCCGCTGCCCTGGTGGCGA
Organism: Streptosporangiaceae bacterium; assembly: GCA_050698875.1. Lineage (GTDB taxonomy): Bacteria > Actinomycetota > Actinomycetes > Streptosporangiales > Streptosporangiaceae > JAJYUU01. The sequence goes on from JBOHCP010000122.1 coordinate 1,241, forward strand.
TCAACCCGAGCACCGGGGCGATCCTGGCGCTCGCGTCCTACCCGACGTTCGACCCGAACCAGCTCACGACGCAGAACGGCACCAAGCTCAACCAGATTGACCAGCAGTTGCTGACAGACAAGTCGCAGCCGCTGCTGAACCGGGCCATCTCGGAAACCTATCCGCCTGGCTCGTCATTCAAGATCGTCACCAGCTCGGCTGCGTTCTCGACCGGCCGGGTGGCGACCCCCCAAACGCTGGTGCCCGCACCATCGCCGCTGACCCTGCCCAACGGAAACCACCTGGTCAACGACGGCGGCGAGATCTGCGGGGACGGCAATCCGCCCATCATCCAGGCGTTCTGGATGTCCTGTAACACCGCGTTCGGCAATCTTGGCATCAAGATCACCGCGCCGGTGCTGCGGCAGTACTCGAGCCAGTACGGGATGAACCGGTCGCTGTCCATCCCGCTGCACGTGGTGCCAAGCGTCCTGCCGGAGGTCAGCGGCTGGACCGACCCGTCCCTCACCGCCTTCTCCGCGATTGGCCAGTTCAACGACGCGGTGACGCCGCTCCAGGAGGCCTTGTTCGCGGCGGCCGTAGCAAACCACGGCACGCTGATGTACCCGTACCTGGTCCAGCAGGTCCTCGGGCCTGGCCGCGCGGTCATCGACTCGGCGAAGACGTCCGTGCTGAGCCAGGCGGTGTCGCCGCAGGTGGCGGGGTACCTGCAGGGCATGATGTTTGACGTCACGCACAACCCAGGCGGCACGGCCTACGCGACGGCCGGGCCGGAGGCGACGGGCGGCATCCCGATCGACGGCAAGACCGGCACCGCTCAGAATGGCATCGACAACGGCAACCTCAACGACGCGGTATTTACGTGCTTCGTGCCGGGCACCGCCGGTCAGCCGTCGCCGATCGCCGTCGGCGTGATCGTGCAGGGCGGCGGGTTCGGCGCGGATGCGGCCGCGCCGATCGCCGTGCAGGTCATCAAGGCCTACCTGGCAGCGCACTCATGAGCAGGGTGACCCTCGGCAGGCCCTACCACGGCGCGCCGCCGGGTAACGTGACAAGCCGGGCGTGCGGCAGCAACCGCGGACTGTCATGCTGGTCGCAGCCCTCAATAAGCAGGACGGTAACCTAAGTGCGCGACATGACTCAGCCACGGCTGCTCGGCGGCCGGTACGAGCTCGACGGCATCGTCGGACGGGGCGGCATGGCCGAGGTATTCCGGGCCCGCGACATCCGTCTCGACCGGGTCGTCGGGGTCAAGACCCTCCGCGACGACCTCGCCCGTGACCAGACGTTTCAGGCCAGGTTCCGCCGGGAGGCCCAGTCCGCCGCCTCGCTGAATCATCCCTCGATCGTCGCCGTGTACGACACCGGCGAGGACATGCTCGGCAGCCTTCCCGTGCCCTACATCGTGATGGAGTTCGTCGACGGGCGGACGCTGCGCGACCTGCTCAGGGATGATCGCAGGCTGCTGCCCGAACGCGCCGTCGAGATCACCGACGGGGTGCTGCGGGCGCTGGACTACAGCCACCGGAACGACATCGTGCACCGCGACATCAAGCCCGGCAACGTGATGCTGACCAGGACCGGCGACGTCAAGGTGATGGACTTCGGCATCGCGAGGGCGATGGCCGACTCGCAGCTGACAATGACCCAGACCGCCCAGGTCATCGGAACGGCCCAGTACCTCTCGCCGGAGCAGGCCAGGGGCGAGCGGGTGGACGCGCGCAGCGACTTGTACTCGACCGGCTGCCTGCTGTACGAACTGCTGACCGGGCGGCCGCCGTTCACCGGTGACTCGCCGGTGGCCATCGCCTACCAGCACGTCAAGGAAGACCCGATACCGCCCTCGCAGATCGACCCGGAGGTGCCAGCCTGGGCCGACGCCATCGTGCTCAAGGCTATGCAGAAGGACCCGGCGGACCGGTACCAGTCGGCGGGCGAGATGCGCAATGACATCCAGCGCGCGCTGTCCGGGGCGCCGCTCGCGGCGCCGATGCCCGCCGCCGCGTACGGCGCCGGTACCCGCCGGATGGGGGCGGCCGCGACTCAGGTCGCCGGCCGGACTGCGGCGATCCCGCCCTACCAGTACGGCCCGCCGGGCTATGGCCAGGGCGGCGGCGGACCGGACGGCCAGCCGCGGCGTCAGCACCGGGTGTGGCCGTGGGTCGCGCTGGCTACCGTGGTCGTGGTCCTCGTCGCGGTCATCGTGCTGCTGAAGTTCGTCGGCAGCGGCAGCGGCGGCATCGCGGTGCCGAACGTGGTCGGGCAGTCGCTGAGCCAGGCTGAGTCGACCCTGGTCAAGCAGGGCTTCCAGATCGGCAGCACGACCCAGGGGCCATCGAAGACGATAACCAAGGGCGACGTCATCAGCACGTACCCTGGCTACGGCGCGACCGAGCCCAAGAACACCAGGATCAACATCGTCTCGTCCACCGGGCCGCCGGCGAAGACGAGCGTCGACGTACCGGGCGTGGTCGGGAAGAAGCAGGCCGACGCCACCTCGATCCTCAGGTCGGACGGCTTCAAGGTCTCGGTGGTCACCGGCCAGCAGGCAGGCGTTGCCCCCGACACCGTGATCAGCCAGTCGCCGACGCAGGGTACGCCGGCGCCGCCAGGCTCGCCCGTGCAGATCACCGTGACGGCGCCGCCGACCACGGTGCCGAGCAGCGTCCTCGGCATGACGCAGGACCAGGCCATGAACCTGCTGTCCGGCCCGCCCTACAACTATCAGGTAACGGTCCAGCAAGGCGCTGGGCAGGGCCAGCCCGGGACCGTGTATCAAACCGTCCCGGCCGTCGGCACCACGCTGGCGCCCGGCTCGCCCATCACCATCTACGTCGTGGGGCAGGCGAGCCCGTCGCCGTCGCCGTCGCAGAGTCCGTCATCATCCCCCTCGCCCTAGCCCGCTGGCGAGCGGACGAGGAGCGGGCCGCTAGCCGAGCCCGGACTGGGCGAACGGCAGGTGCAGCGACGCCCACGGGTAGACCACGTACCAGAGCAGCAGGCCGACGACGACGATGAGCACTACGAGCTGCGCCAGCCGGGCGGCAGGGCCGCCCGGCAGCCGGCGCCACAGCCAGCCATACACCTGCGGTCAGCTCCCCGGCTGCCGCGGCAGCGCGCGGACCAGCACGCCAGTCACCACCACCCGGCTGGTACCCGTCCAGGGCGGATCACTGGTGATCAGCGTGATCATCCTGAGCCTGGCCCGCTCGCCGGTGTGATAGGGCACCGGTGCGGTCACTGCCGTGTCGTCAGCCGGCCCGGGCCTGGGCCTGCCCGTCACCTCGTACTCGTAGCTGGCGTTGATCGTCACCACGATGATCAGGCTGCCCGCGTGCAGGCTGGGCAGCCGCCAGAACGGATTGCCCGCTGTCACCCGGTGACCTGCTATCACGAAGTTGCCGACTTGCCCCGGCAGCGCCGAGCCTGGCAGGTGCCCAGGCGCGAGCGCGAGCTGAGTCAGCCCGGTGCCCTGAACCACGGCGAACTGCCAGCTCGGTCCCAGCTGCGGGATGCGCAGCAGGGCGAATGGCTCGCCGAGCGCCAGCTTGGCAGGGCCCGTGAGGGCGGCGAGCTCGCTGGCGCCTGACCACTGGCTGGTCAGCTCGCTGGCGAAGGCGTGCTGTGCGGCGCTCGTCCGCAGCGCCGTGCCCCAGTACATGTAAGCCAGGAAGCCCAGGACTACCACGCCGAGCGTGCTCAGTAACTCCCCTGATACCCGTAGACAAAGCCGCACCGTTGTCCATCTCCGGAAGCACTCGGGACACCCTGGTATAACCGGGACAACCTACATAGCAGAGAGTGCTCATATGCTAGCGATTGGTAGTCACCCGTGCAGCCGAACGTGACGAGCCGCCTGGCCGCCCGGAGCCGGGCGCGATATCTCGCCAGACCAACTACGCTTACGGCCGGGGAGCGTCGGCGCAGCCGGGGCGCCCTGCCGTCGGTCTGGTCGCCGACGGGCAGCGAGTGTCGACCGGGAGATGACTGACGGTGCCGAAGTCCCGCACGCGAAGCAAGGCTGTCTACACGCCGCCGCCCCGGGCCGCCAAGGGCAAGGTGAGCCCGCGCTGGCTCGTGCCGGTCATGCTCGGCAGCCTGCTGATCGGCCTGGTCTGGATCGTGGTCTTCTATGTGAGCAACGAGACCTGGCCGGTGAATGCCATGGGCCCCGGGAACCTCGTGGTCGGCTTTGCCTTCATCATCGTCGGCCTGGGACTCGCCACCCGGTGGCGCTGACTCGCTGGCCGGGAACGGTGCTAGCCGAGAACGGTCCCGACCAGCTGATGGTCGCGAACGATCACGCCCAGCGCCAGGATGGCCAGCACGGCCACCGTGGCGGCTAGCTGAGTGATGCCGCGCCTGCGCCGTGGCGCGTAGACGTAGGCCGCTGTCAGCAGCCCGCCGGTCACAAGCCCGCCCACGTGCGCCTGCCAGGCGATATAGGGCACCACGAAGCCGATGACCAGGTTCACGACGATGAGGAACACGACCTGGCGGGCATCGAGGCCAAGCCGCCTGGCGATCACGAACCAGGCGCCGAACAGCCCGAAGATCGCGCCCGACGCACCGAGCGCCAGTTGGTTCTGCGGCGCGAGGAAGTAGTAGCTGACAGACCCGCCGATCGCGCTTGCGAGGTAGACGGAGAGGTAACGCACGCCGCCTAGCTGCCGTTCCATGGCGGGCCCGACGACCAGCAGCGCCCACATGTTGAACGCGATGTCCAGGATGCCGAGCCCGCCGGTGCCGGGCAGGAAGGCACTGGTGACCAGCCGGTACCACTGACCGGCGGCCACGCCCGCGGGCTGTCCGTTGACAGCGGCCCGGCCGAGCATCCCCCATTCGACGGCGAGGCTCGGGTGCGCCAGCAAGATCAGGTAGAGCACTATGTTGAGGCCGATGAGGGCCTGGGTGATCCGGGCGCGAGAGGTCATAGCGCCGCCGAACATGCCAGCCGGCCGGCGAGCGCCCCGGTTTCCGGAGCGAATGCAGTCCACGCACTGGTGCCCAACGGCGGCCGGACGCAGGCAGTCAGGGCAGGCCGGCCTGCCGCAGCGCACACAGGAGACGTAGGTCGGGCGGCCTGGATGCCGGTAGCACACCGGCGGGGCAGCCTGAGCCTGATCCTTGTCGGGGGGGTTGGACATCGGCGGGCGCGCTGGCTACTGGCTTTCGCCGTGGCCGATCTCGACGGATTCCAGCACGACGTCAGTCGCCGGGCGGTCACCGCGGGCGGTGTGCACCCGGCTGATCTCCTGGACGACGTCGGAGCCCTGGATGACCTCACCGAAGATCGTGTGCTTGCGGTTGAGCCACGGCGTGGGCACGGTGGTGATGAAGAACTGCGAGCCGTTGGTGCCAGGTCCCGCATTCGCCATCGCCAGCAGGTACGGCCGGTCGAAGGACAGCTCGGGGTGGAACTCGTCGCCGAACTTGTAGCCCGGGCCACCGGTTCCGGTACCGAGCGGGTCCCCACCCTGGATCATGAAGTCCGGGATCACCCGGTGGAAGACGGTGCCGTCGTACAGCCGTGCCTGGCGGGGCTTGCGGGTGGCCGGGTCGGTCCACTCTCGGCTGCCCTCGGCCAACTCGACAAAATTGCGCACGGTCGCGGGCGCGTGATCGGGAAAGAGCCGGACGACGACGTCTCCCTGACTTGTCCGCAGCGTCGCGGTCAGCGTGTTCGTCATACTCCGAATCCTGCCACGCGCGCCGAGTGCTCGGGCCATGAGGCCAGGACACTGCGCCGCCGCGCGATTGACCCTGGTCGTGCCGGGAAGATGTCCAGCCTGACGGGAGAACACCTGGGAGGTCACCGTGTCCGTCACGACCAGGAAACAGCTTGTTTGGACCAGCAATGGGGTGGGCGACCGCGTCGCCCGTATGGGCCGGCCGGTGGGCTCGCTAGCCAGCAAGACAATGCCGCTCGCGCAGACCGCAGGCACGACCGTCCGGCAGGGCGCCGGCTCGGCGATCGCGATGGCGACGCCAGCGGTCGAGGCCGCGCGGTCCTGGGCCGCCCCGCAGCTGGAGCAGTCTGCGCACGCGATCACCGACACCATCGCGCCGATGATCTCCGATGCGCTCATAACCGCAGCGCACAAGATCGACGTGCCCAGGCGGCGCAAGAAGCGCGTCCGCGGTGGCGTGGTAGCCGGCGCGGTGGCGCTGACGGCAGCCGCGGGTGCCGCCACCTTCGCCGCGATCCGGCTGCGGCGACAGGATAGCGGCTTTGCTGCCGATGCCGAGGACGTGACTGCGGTGCCTCCGGCCGGGCCGGGCCCGGGCGAGGAGCCAGGGCCCGATCCGGAAGCTGACGGGCACTCGCGAATCGTCTGAGCGCAGCGTCCGCCAGCGGCGCCACCGCGGTCGTGACATCCGTCACGGCCTGGGCGGTATCGCTGGCACATGACGCGCTGCGCGCGGCTGCCTAACCTGGGGGCATGTTCCGCATCCTGGTCGGCGTGCCGGACGACACCGACGATGCACGGCTGGTCAAATACCGGCGCCTGGCGGTCTTCGTCATCCTTATTCTCGTCCTGCTCTCGCCCACCGCTCACGCCCTCACCGACCACAGCATGTCCCCTGCCGCGCGGTGGTTTCTGGTTTCCGGCTCCCCGGTCTTCGCGGTTGCGTTCTACATCTTCGTGATGGCCCAGCCCGGCGTCCCGGTCCTGCGGCCGACCTCGGTGGTGGCGATCCCGCTCATCGGCGGGATGGCGGTAGCCATGTTCATCGTGGGCGGGATGAACTGGCTGGCCTGCCTGGCGGTCGGGGCGGCCTCCGGGGGCAGATTCGGCCGCACGCCCTGGCCGGCCGTGGTCAGCTCGGTCGCCTGCGCCGCCGCCGGGTTCTACATCGCCGTGGCGGACAACGTTGGGCTTGGGACGACATTCGCCGCCGTCGTCATCGGGCCGATGGCCGCCTTCTTCGCCTACGGCGCGAGCCGACGCGCCGAGATAGTCAGCGCGCTGCGTCGCACCCGCGCAGACCTCGCCCGGACCGCTGTCGCCGAGGAGCGACTGCGGATCGCAAGGGACGTGCATGACCTGCTCGGTCACTCGCTCGCGCTGATCACGCTGAAGGCAGAGCTCGCGGGCCGCGTAATCGGAACCGACCCGGACCGGGCCGCAGCGGAGATTGCGGAGCTGGAGTCGGTGGCCAGGCAATCGCTCTCCGACGTCCGCGCCGCGGTGGCTGGGTACCGGCAGCCCGACCTCGCCGCCGAGCTGGACTCAGCGAGGCAGCTACTGGATTCCGCGGGGATCGCCAGCCAGATCACCGCTGCTGACACGAGCTGCCTGTCGGCGGACGTCGATGCCGCCCTGGCGTGGGCAGTCCGCGAAGGCACCACCAACATCGTCCGGCATTCCGCGGCGACGCACGTCGCGATCAGCATCAGCACCGGTCCGGCTACTGCCATGCTGGAGATCAGTGACAACGGACCGCCCGCCGACGGTGGCGCGAGCTCGCGGCTTCACCTCGCCGACGACGGCGGTGGCCCGGACGGCCAGGGTCGCGTCAGGCTCGGGGGGTCAGGGCTTGCCGGGCTCTCCGAGCGCGTTCACAGCCTGGGCGGCGAACTGGCGGCGGGAACCGTGGCACCCCGCGGATTCCGGTTGCGGGTTATGGTGCCGCTCGGCTCACAGGCGTGCTGACAATCTCAGCCAGACTCGGGCTGGTGCGGGACAGAATGGTCATGTGACCGTGCGGATCATGATTGCTGAGGATCAGACGATGGTCCGCCAGGCGCTCGTCGCGCTGCTGGAACTCGAGCCAGACCTCGACGTCGTGGCCCAGGCCGCCGACGGCAACGAGGCGATAGCCATGGCGCGCAAGCACCAGCCCGACGTCGCGGTCCTGGACATCGAGATGCCCGGCGCGAGCGGCATCCAGGTCGCCAGCCAGCTCAGCGCATCCGGGTTCGACGGCCGGATAATCATTGTCACCACCTTTGACCGGCCAGGCTACCTGCGAGCTGCCATGGCCGCCGGTGCCCGGGGCTTCCTGCTCAAGGACGCGCCGGCGGCGGACCTCGCGGCCGCCATCCGCCGGGTCGCGGCTGGCGAGCGGGTGGTCGACCCGGCATTGGCCGCGGCGGCACTTGCCCAGGGTGACAGCCCGCTGACGGACAGGGAGGGCGAGGTGCTGGCAGCCGCGGCCAGCCACGACGCGATCGCCGACATTGCCGCGCGGCTGCACCTGTCGCCCGGCACCGTGCGCAATCACCTGTCCGCCGCCATCCAGAAACTGGGTGCCAGGAACCGGGCAGAGGCCGCGCAGATAGCGCAGCAGAAGGGCTGGCTGTAAGCGATGCTGCTGGACAGCGTCGTCCGCACGTCGGCGGCCGTCGCGGCTACCCCAGCCCGGCTGGCCAAGATCGCCCTGATCGCGGACCTGCTCGTGCACGTGCCCGCGGCCGAGATCGAAGTTGCCGCCTCCTTCCTGTCCGGCGACCTTACGCAGCGGCAGATCGGAGTCGGGTTCGCGGCACTGACCGATCTGATCGGCGGGTACGGCGCAGGCGCCGTGTCAGCAGCGCTGCCGGCCGCCGTTGCCGAGGCGCAGCTCACGCTCACCGAAACCGACCAGATCCTCGGGGCGATCGGCGCCCTGGCGGGACAGGGCTCACAGGCCGAGCGGCGCCGTCTGCTCGGCGACCTGCTGGCGCGCGCCACCGAGAGCGAGCGCGGCTTCCTGGTGCGGCTGCTGGCCGGGGATCTGCGGCAGGGCGCGCTCGACGGCGTGATGACCGACGCGATCGCGCGGGCCGCGGCCGTACCGGCCGCCGAGGTGCGCCGGGCGCACCAGCTCAGCGGGTCGCTCGCGGCGACGGCGGCGACGGCGCTCATCGCGCCAGCCGGGCAGGCT
>JBOHCP010000123.1:0-10070 GCA_050698875.1 Streptosporangiaceae bacterium
TGTTCTGGCTGTCCCGGATCACCGAGCACAGCAGCTACGCGGGCGGTCTGCTCGGCCCGATGCTGGTGACCGCGGCCGGCCTGGGCATGCTGTTCATGCCGCTGTTCCTGGTGGCGCTGTCCAAGGTGGACGAGCGGGATGCCGGCGTCGCATCCAGCCTGGTCAACACCGGCCAGCAGGTTGGTGGCTCCATCGGCCTGGCCATCCTGGGCACAGTCGCGTGGACCATCGTCGCCAACACCGTCCGCAACTCGGTCGCTGCGGCTAAGGCCGCCGCCGCCCACGCCGCCGCCGCCGGTCACCCCGTCACGCCGACGGCGCACCAGATCGCGGCGGCCAAGACCGCGATCGCCAACAACGCCCTGGCCACCGGGTTCTCCCGCGGCTTCGAGGTCTCGGCCGGGATCATGCTGCTGGCGCTCATCGTGACCCTCGTCATGATCCGGGTGCGCAAGCGCGACCTGGAAGGCGTGAACCCGCAGCTGATGGCCCAGGGATAGGGACGGGGGAACGGGGCCGACCGGGGCCGGTCGCCGTTCGCAAGGCTGCGGCCCGGCCAGGGATTACCTTCCTGGCCGGGCCGCAGCCGCTACTGCGAGGCTAGGGAGCGCGGTGCTGCAGGTCGTGATAGCCGACCGCGGTCCTCGCGTCGTCCAGCCGGCCGCCGGCCAGCAGCGCGGCGCGGATCCGCTCCTCGCTGCCAGCGATCTGCGCCGCCGCGTCCAGGACTTCGGCCGCACGGCTCGCGGGGACCGCCACGAGCCCGTCCGCGCCACCGACGAGAATGTCACCGGGCTCGATCCGGACGCCGCCGATGCTCACCGGAACCTGGTAGGCCTCGGCCTGCACGCGGTCCTTGCCGGTCCGCATCCAGTGCCCCCGGCTGAAGATGGGGTAGCCGACCTCCAGGCTGCGCTCGGTGTCGCGGCAGATGCCGTCGATCACGGTGCCGGGCAGGCCCCTGCGGTGGGCGGTCACGGTGAGCAGGTCGCCCCAGACGGTGGCATCGAGCCGTCCGGAGTTGTCGAGCACCGGAATCTGCCCAGGCTCCAGGTCGTCGATGTAGTCACCGACGGACCCGCGGCTCACGCCGACCGGCACGTACCGGATTGTGAACGCGCGTCCGGCCAGCCGGAACTGGCGGTCAAGCGGGCGGATGCCGGCGCACTGGCCGGCGATGCCCAGACGGTCGAGGGCGTCGCTGAGATGGCTGATTTCCAGCGCCGCCAGGCCGGCGACGAGCGGGTCACCGGCTGCTGCCGGGGTGGTCACGGGCGGTCCTCTCGCCGCTGAGCATGTCCTCGTAGTCCGCCGACAGTACCGCGGACGCCGGCTCGCCGGCCCGCAGGCGGCCCGCCATGGCGGCTTCCCGCGCGGCGATGCGCTCGGCCGCCGCGACGACATCGCCAGCGCGCCCGGCCGGCACGAAGACAACCCCGCTCCCGTCCGCCACGACGAGATCGCCCGGCGACACCCTGACGCCCGCAACGTCCACCGGGGTGTTCCAGCCGACCTCGGCCTGCCGGCCGCGCGCCGTCGCCGGCACGGCGGCCAGCGCGTAGACGGGCAGGCCCAGCGTCGCGCTCTCGTCAACGTCCCGGCAGGCTCCGTCCACGATCACGCCGCGGACGCCGCGCACCATGGCGGCCAGCGACAGCACTCCGCCCCAGCCGGCCGCGTCGACGCGGCCGCCGGCCGCCACGACGATCACGTCCCCGGGCTCTGCGGCCTCGATCGCAGCGGTGCCGAGGTGCCGGCCCGCGGTGCCGAGGTGCCGGCCCGCGGCGCCAAGGTTTCGGCCCGCGGTGCCAAGGTGCCGGCCCGCGGCGCCAAGGTTTCGGCCCTCGGTGCCAAGGTGCCGGCCCTCGGTGCCGGTGGCGCCAATAGGACCGAGCGCGACGGTGATGACCGGCCCGGTTACCCGCCGCGTGACGGTGAGCGCGCGCAGGCCGGGCGCGACGCCGGCCAGCCCTAGCTGGTCCATGGCGTCCGAGCAGGCGCACGAATCCAGCACGGCTAGCCGCGCCAGCAGTGCGGCGGCCTTGCTCATCGCGCCCATACCCGGCGGGCCAGCCGGCCCACGAGCTCCAGCTTGGCCCGCTGGCCGACAGCCGACACGGGATTGCTGGCAGGCACCGAGGCGAACCCGCACTGGGTGCTGAGGGCCAGCTCGGCCAGCGGCTTGATCTGCGCCGCCTCGGCGATCCTCTCCTCGACCTCGCCCGCGTCCTCGAGCCGGTCGGACTTCGTCGTCAGCAGCCCGAGCACCACCACCGTGCCGGGCCGCACGTCGGCCAGCGGCGCGAACGTCCCGGCCCGGTCCGAGTCGTACTCAAGCAGCAGCCGGTCGAAGTTCAGTCGCGGGAACAGCAGGCCGGAGATAGCGCCGTAGCCGCCGGCCGAGTGCCACGCGCCGCCTGGACCGTTCCCGCGGCAGATGTGCAGCGCGGTAGTAACCCCGGTGATGCCCTCGAACAGCGAGCTGTCCAGCTCGGCGTCGAAAACCGTCTCCGCGTCCGGATCGCGCCCGCCGGCCGCCATCGCGACGCGGGTGTCCGGATCGCACAGCGAGCCGTAGTTGGGGGCGTCAAGCTGGACGTAGTCGCAGCCGAGCACGATGAGCTCCCGGGCGACCTCGCGCTGATAGTCGCGGATCTCGGTGAGGAATTGCTCGCAGTCGCGGTAGGCACCCGTGGAGTGCTCCGGGGACCAGTAACGGCGGTGATAGCTGGGCGCGGCCATCGTGAACTTGGTCCGGGCGTGAGCGTGCCGGACCAGGAACGCGTACTCGCCGGTCATGGCGCCGGTCCGGGCCGCGTCGGCCACCCGCCGCACCACCGACGGATAGCCGCCGCCCGCCTGCACGGGGCTGGCTGGCCCCGGCGCCCCGCCGCGCCAGTTGAGCGCTCCGCGGCCGGGCGTGACGGCGAAGCAGTCGAGGTAGCGCGTCGTCTGCGCCCACGCCATCCGGCGCACCTCGCCGTCGGTGATCACGTCGAGTCCGGCGTCCTCTTGCAGTCGCACCGCATCGATGACGGCCTCGTCGAGTACGAGTACCGCTGCCGGGTCGCCCGGGCCGGCCCTGGCGGCGCTGACAACCTCATCCGTGCGCAGCAGGCTGCCCACCGTCTCGGCCCGCGGCTCGTCGGCCATGCTTCTCTCCTCAGCGGACAGTCTGTGTCAGCGGACAGTCTGTGTCAGCGGATAGCGCTGGCCGGCCGCACCCGGGCGGCTCAGCGGCCGATCTTGGCCAGCCCCGGCACCACCCTGGCCGGGTTCTCGTTGAAGATTTTCTTCTTGTCGTCCTCGGACAGGAACCCGAAGTCACCGATCACCGGCACCAGGTCGTCGCAGGCACGGCCGGTCTCGGGCCGCACCGCGCGGCCAGAGCCCGGTGCCTCGCTGCCGAACAGCATCCGGCCGACGCCGCGCTGCCTGATGGCGGCCTCGAGGAAGACGAGGTCGTACCCGCAGGTGTCGTAGAACAAGTTCCGGCTGAGGTCCTTCTGCGCCAGGTGGTGGTCGGTCGGGATGAACCGGTCGAGCGCCCCGCCACAGTGGCAGATGACAACCCGGAGCTCGGGGAATCGTTCGAACACGTCGCCATGGCTGAGGAACTGCCCGGCCAGGTACTGCTCGGTCAGGAAGCCGAGCTGGTAGTTGTGCGGGACAACGCGATAGCGCGGGTCCAGCGAGTTGGTGCCGTGCACGATGATCGGGATGTCCAGCTCCTGACACCGTTCGTACAGCGGGTACCAGTACGGCTCGTGCATGCCCGGCGTCGTCCGCCTGCCCGCCGGGTCCGGCGAGGCGTACGCCGCCACGAACCCGTACTCGGTCACGCACCGGTTCAGCTCGCCGATGCAGTGCGATACGTCCGGCGCGTCGCTGAGCTGCGGCAGCGCGCAGGCGCCGAGGAACCGGTCAGGGAAGAACGAGCACTGCTGGTGGATCATGTCGTTGACGTACCGGGTCCACGCGGGCACGAGGTGCGGCTCCATCCAGCCCATCGTCAGGAACGGACGCGGGCCGATGATCTGGACGTCGATGTTCCGGTCGTCCATGTACTTCGCGTGGCCGGCGGCCGCCGCCCGGAAGTCCTCGACGGTCACCCCGGCTGGGCCCGCCGTCGGCTGGCCGACCGGGCTGGCCATCGGCGTATTCGAGCCAAGCATCATTACGAGGAACGAGTTGGCGGACGGCGGCACGGTGACGTGGCCGTGGACGTCGAGCACCGGGACGTCGTGATACACAGCTGATCCTTTCGTCTCTGCCCGGCCTGGCCTAGTCCCAGTAGGCGAAGGCCATCCCGGTGCCCGTACCCGCCGGGCTCCGGTAGCCGGGAACGTAGTCGACGGCGGTCGCGGCGAGACCGTCAAGCGCGCCCGCCGCGGCCACCCAGTTCAGGATCTCCGAGTTCCCCGACCGCAGGTGAGCTCGTGACAGCGACGTGAGCAGCCTGGGGTCATGGTCGGTGATCCCCGCCAGCACCTGGCGGTCCAGGTCTTCGTTGATCACGAAGTGGGTGAGGCCGCCCGAGGCGATGACCGCCACGCGCGCGCCGCAGTCCCAGCTCTCCACGGCGCTGCGGACCACCTGCCCCAGTCCGTAGCACCGCGCCGCCGACGGCACGTTCGGCTGGTAGTAAGTGTTGACGAACACCGGGACGATGGGCGTGCTGGCTGGCAGCCCGAGCCGGTAGCGGGGAAACGTGAACGCGTGACCGAGGGTGCGCCCGGCAGGCTGCTGAGTGAACAGCATGATGTCGAAGTCGGCACCGACAAGCTGCTCGGTGATGTGACGGCTCAGCTCCGCGCGCACCGGATGCCGTTCTGGGTGGTCGCCGTGGACGGCCCATGAGGCGGCGCGGATTCCTCGGGGCATTCGCGCCAGCGCCTCACCGTCTGGCGGGAAGTCGAGGAGCTCGTCGCCGGCGAAGCAGGCGAGCGCCGGGATGCCGTCATCGAGGAACAGCTCGCGCTGGTCGTCGCCGATCACAATGGCGATATCCGGGTCCGCCTTGGTCAGGCGTTCCGACAGGCCCGCGATGGCGTCCTGGCAGCGGCGGTACTTCGCGTCCCAGACGGCGGGGTCGAGCTCGCGCTCCATGTCCGGGCGAACGGCCGTCAGGATCTCATCCCAGCCGTGGTACTCCCCGTCCTTACCGAGCAGCCGTGCCTGGCGCCGGTCGCGGTCGGCGTGATCGGGCCACAGGTCAACGCCCGAGCTGAGCTGCGGGGTATGTGACGAGGCGATGCCGAGCACGATGTCCGCCATTCCCGGCCTCCTCGTCCTGGGCGCGAGTCTCACGCTAGAAAGCCGGCCAGACGCCGTCAACCGGCCTTTCACCCGGCAAAACGATTTCAGTCCGTTGTCACGACAGGACGCCCGACAGGTTCAGCCCCACCACGCCGGCCAGGATCAGGGCGATCGACACGAGCTTCGCGGCCGATACGACGTCGCCGAGGAAGATCATGCCGACGATCGCGGCGCCGGCGGCGCCGATCCCCGTCCATAGCGCGTAGGCGGGCCCGACGTCGAGGTCGCGCAGTGCGACGGTCAGCAGGCCAAAGCTGAGGAGCGCGGACACCGCGAAGCCAGCCGTCGGCCACGGCTGGGACAGCCCGTTGCTCAGTTTCAGGCATACCGCGAAGGCTGTCTCGAACAAGCCCGCGGCGATGATGATGACCCACGCCATCGAGGCACCTCCCTTCCGCGCCCGCGGTTCCTGGCTACGGGCGCGGCACGGAGCCGGGGTGTGCGAGGCGCGCAGTCACGATGGAAAGCTCCACCGCGCCGCCAGCGGCACCGGGAAACCGGGCAGCCCGAAGCCTAACGTGGAGCTGGGTGTCCTGAATGTCGCGAAAGATCCGATGGCTCCCGCGATAGGACTCGAACCTATAACCTGCCGGTTAACAGCCGGACGCTCTGCCAATTGAGCTACGCGGGATCGCCAGCACCTCGTCCCGGCCCTGGCTCGGGTTCGGCGCCGCGGGCACAAGGGTAGCGCACCGCCCCAGTACCTCGCGCACCCGGCGAGCAGCCGGGCGCTCGCCTGGTGGGCGGGTAGTCGCCCTGGCGGTCGGCGTGCATGGACGGGCGCTGAGCGGGCAGTTATCGCGGTAAACCTGTTCAGGGATGAGGTCCAGATGCGCATGTATCGAGCGAGCTTCGTGGCCGGGTTCGCGGCCGGCTTCGTCGCCGGCGCGCGCTCCGGCAAGGAGACCTACGACCAGATCGTCAAGTACGCCAAGACAGCCTTCGAGCACCCGGCCGTCCAGCAGGCCCGCGGGACTGTCCAGGCCCAGGCCACCGGGCTGGCCCAGAAGGTAAGCGGCCAGCTAGCCGACAAGGTGCCGCAGATGGCCCAGAGCGCGGCGCACTCCGTCACCGACCGCATGCCGCGGATGCGGCGTACCGACAACGGCCACAAGAGCGAGACCGAGGCCAGCGCCTTCGCGACGACCAGCGGACCCGCCGAGCCCGGCTCGGACTCGCTGCCGTAGCCGGTCAGGCGTAACTTCCGCTGACTTGGCGCGCCCGAAGCGGGCGATATGTGCTACTGAGACGCGCCAGGTCGATGACGGGTGGGTGCGGCTGAGGGCGCTTCGACCGCTCGCTGTTAGGCCTGACCGGACAGCTGGCTGGCGACTCGTCCTTGCTAGGCCAGAAACTCCCGCAGCATCCACGACCAAGCGGCATGCATAACCGCAGGTCAGCAGGTCATTTGTGAGCGGCGGGGCATCCGGCACCGGGAAACTGCCGGACAGCAGCTCCCGGACAGCGTCCCGCAGCCCCCGGCGCGGACGGTTCGACGCGATCATGTCGCGCTGCGAATCGGACAGCAGCCCGGCCATCACCACACCCCCTGTGCGACTTCCGCGGCCGAGAGGACACTGCAGGGCCGGTTCGACGCGTTCGCGGTCTGGCTGGCGAATACGCCCGCCGGCCTGACGCGGTTCAGCAGCAGGCGACCCGGCGAGCGGATCGAGGTCAGCCAGTGGCACGCCGACCTGTTGCGCGAGGCGGAGGCGCGGGTACCGCCTGCTGCGGCGCCAGGTCGAGGACATGCTGGCGGGTGCAGAGCAGCGGCTGTGCGCGCGGTGCCGCAGGCCGCTAACCGGGCGTCCTGACCGGAAGTACTGCACTGACACCTGCCGCCAGGCGGCGTACAAGTCGCGGCACCGCCCGAAGGTCACCGATCCGGCATCGATGGCGCCGGGTCTGAGGCGAAGCCACGCTTCGTGACGGCTGTAGCCGTAAGCGACCGACACCGTCTCGTATCAACCCCCGGTTGATGTGAGCGTCTAGAGGGTATAGATTCCACAGCGTGAAGCCGATGCGGCGGCGGGAAGTCAGCCGGGCGCTGCGCCATGCCGGGTGCGTCATCAAGAACGACGACGGTCCGCACACGACGTGGCAGTGCCCGTGCGGGCAGCACACCGCGGAGACCCCGCGGCACGTGGATATCTCGCCCGGCGTCATCCGCGACGCGATCAGCCGCATGACCTACCTGCCGAAGGGATGGCTCCAGTGAAGACCTACAGCGTCCGCGCCAGGCGGTGGGAGCACGGCTGGGAGCTGCACATCGCCGATGTGGGCGTCACCCAGTCCCGGAGCCTGTGGGATGCCGACCTGATGGCCCGTGACCTGATAAGCCGCCGCCTGGGCGTGCCCGCTGACTCGTTCGCGGTGAGCATCACGCCCGAGATAGGCGGCGGTCTGGACGAGCGGACTCGCGCGGCCAGGGAAGCTGTCAGCGCGGCCGACCAGGCGCAGCGCGCCGCGGCGGCGCAGTCCCGCGAGATGGCGCGGAGCCTCCGGCAGGCCGGGCTGTCGGGACGGGATATCGCCAAGGTGCTCGACGTCTCTCCGCAGCGCGTGTCGCAGCTGCTGAAGACTGGCACCTGACCGGGCGTTCTCTGACCGTCCTCCTGCCGCTTGTGCTCGTCCAGGTGCTCGAGCACGCAGCGGATGCACAGCCACAAGCCGCAGAGCGCTATCTGGTCGCCGACGCTGGTGTACCGGCCGCAGCGCGGGCATTCACCAGGCCGTCTGGCTTTCATGACGCGGGTTGCGAGCTGGCCGGTCATGATGCACCGAACGCTTCGTGCCACGGCTGGGCCTGGGCGAGCAGGGCGTCGACGTCCTCGCGCGCGTAACGGTCGTCACCCTGGCGACTTGCAGAACCATTGCTGCGGAAGTGTTGATCGGCAGGTACCACGGTTATCGACCCGTCGTCGGTTTGTGTCGACGGGTCTGGTGGATCTTCCTTGGCACGCGCTTCGCGCTCTCGCACTTCGTGCTCGGCCGCTTCTTTGACGGCTGGTGTACGTCCTTGACCTTCGGCCAAGAGACTGCCTGTCCTGGCCTGTCCAGTCCTAGTCCTGTCCCTGGGGACGTCACCTGGGGACGTCACGTGACGACGACGCTGCGGCTGCGCGCTGGGGCGTTTCTTGTCACGGGCCTTGCGCCTGGCAGCGTCAGCTGCGGCCAGCTCGAGCTTGCTTCGCGGTCGAACTTGGCGAGCAGTCCCGCCTGCCCTGCCCGGGCGGCCGCGGACGGGTCTTCGCGGGACCACCGCTCGAAGGCGGCGTTGCGGGCGCGGAGGGTGCGCTGCTCGGGTGTGAGAGATGTGGATGCGGCCATACGGAACCACCCCTTGCGGGTCGTTCCGCATGCCCATCTCACGGGCCGGGCTGTTGGTGCTGCCCGAGGCGCTGTGCTTAACAGGATAGCGGCGTCCTAACCGGGTGGCCTGCTTCTGCCGCGGCGTTTCGCGGCCCCGGTCACTACTCGCTCCGACTCGTCGCCCGGCTCCGACAGGACAGGCGCGTGCGCGACCGCCGGGCTCTCGGCATAGCCGCCGGGCCGCGGGCACGCGAGCCTTGCCATCGTGGCCGGGTCGAGCAGCCGCCGCGGGTCGTAGCGACAGGGCGCCGTCCCGCGTGTATGCCGCAGCCAGCCATTCCCGCACTGGCCGCAGCGGACGGTCACGAGGTCGCCCGGCAGGTAGCCCTTCGAGCCGGTCACAGGTCACCTAGGTTCAGCTTGTGCGCCTCGTCGACCGCGAGCCGCGACTCGGCAGCACGGACGTCCGCTGCGCCATCTCGAGCGACTACCACCCGGCCACGGTCAGCAGCCCGGGCACGGAACCACCCGCAGCGCGCCACCGGATCGCTCCTGTTGAGCGGAGCGTGTGCGGGTGCATGGTGAACCCGCATGACTCGGCGCGGCGCCGCAGAGCCGTGTACAGGCCGTCGTAGGACAGCACTCGGCCGCGGGCGGCGAGCCAGAACGGCGGCGTGCTGGCGAGCGCATGCCGGCGGCGCGACCGGAGATCGCGGTCGAGCGCCTGCCCGGTCTGCGGCCCGAACGGGACGAGCCTGCCCTTGCCGCCCTTGCCGCGGCGCACGAGCGCCGACCCGGCGCGGATGTCGACGTCGCCGGTCGTCATGGCAAGCAGCTCGCTCGCGCGCACCATCGACTCCACCATCAGGCGGATGATCGCGGCGTCGCGGATGTCGTGGAAGTACTTGGTGCCGCAGGTGGCGAGCATCGCCTTGACCTGCTCGGTGGTCAGCTCTTCCGGCACCTTGGCGTCCAGTTTCGGCGGCGACATCCCTACCAGCTCATCCGCCGGGATCTCGCCGGCAGCGGCCAGCCACCGGGAGAAATGCCGGACGCCGCGCTGCCGTGACAGCGCGGTCGCGGCCTCAGCACCATCGGCGAGCAGCGACGCGTGAACTTGCTGACGGTCGCCCGGTCGAGCACCGGCTCAATGTCCGTCCGCCGCACAAGCGGGTGAACGTGGTCACGCCCGAGGTGTAGGCGAGGATGGTGTGCGGCGACTTCCGCTCGGCTTTCAGGTCAGTCACCCAGGAGTCGAGAAGCGCCACCATCTCGTCACCGGTCATGGCGTAGTATCTCGACTCGCTGCGGCGTGCTCTGTAAAGCTAGACGCGTTTACTTGCAAACCCCGCAGTTGAGCGGCGTCAGAACCGGAAATCGTCAGGCCAGATACTCCCGCAGCAGCTGGGCCCGGCTCGGATGCCGGAGCTTGGCCAGCG
>JBOHCP010000124.1:0-10019 GCA_050698875.1 Streptosporangiaceae bacterium
GTTGTTGTAGGCGTACTGCCAGAGGATTTCCGGGTTCACGTCGGTGACCGGGAGCGGGGAGGTCAGGCCTGGTGCGTTGACGCCCTTGGCAGCGATGTTGTAGCCGGCGATCGGGAACAGGAACGGCCCATAGGCGTTCTTCGCGATGTACGCGGCTGCGTCGTCGTAATCCGCCTTCCGAGTCGCCTGGTTGATGGTCGCGCCCGCGCTCAGCAGCATGTTGTCGAGCTTCGGGTCGAACACGCCGGTGAACGGCGAGGTCGAGCAGAACCGGAAGCACACGCCGACGCCGGTGCCCGGGTCGTACGCCCCCGCGGTCTGCAGCATGGCCTGCCACTTGCCCCCGATGAAGGCACCGATCAGGCCCGTCAGGTCGAAGTTACTGAGCGTGACCTTCATCCCGGCCTGCTGCCACTCGGTCTGGATGGCATCGTCCATCGACAGGGCCGTGGGCACGCTGATCGTGCCGAGGTTGAAGCTGAGCCCGCCGAGCTGTGTCACCAGCGCCTTGGCCTTCGCCAGGTCGTAGGCGATATAGCCGGGCACGTTCTCCTCATAGAACAGGCCAGCCGGGGCCGTGAACGACTGGCCGACCGGATAGGTGTCGTTGAACAGGCTCTTGTCCAGCAAGGCTCCGTCCGTGGCGTAGTAGATCGCCTCGCGCGCCATGACGTTGTTGAACGGGGCGATCTTGGTGTTGAGCTGGATGTCGTAGGGCGAGGTCGACGGCTCCGCGGTGGTCTGGAACCGCGACTTGTACGCGCTCACCAGCTGCGGCGTGGACATGCCCTCGTAGGCCTGGCCCGCGCCCGACTCCATGGCGGTCAGCGCGGTCTCGTCGCTGCTCACCGACTTGAAGGTCAGCGTGTTGAGGTAGGGCAGGCCCTTCTGCCAGTAGTGCGGGTTCTTCTTGAGTACCAGCAGCGAGTCCGGCGTGTCGGATACCACGGTGAACGGCCCGGCCCCGACCGGCTTGAGCGCGAACGCCGTCGCGCCCATCGTCTGGATGGCGGTCGGCGAGGCGATCCAGTTGAACACGCTGCCCTGCAGGGCGTTGATGAACGGTGCGTCGACGAACTTCAGCGCGATGGACACCTGGTACGGCCCGGTCGCCGTGATCACGGGCGGGGTGTTCTGCACCGGCGGGAAAGTCGGCTTGCAGGTACAGGTCGCAGTCAGGTCGCGCTTCCAGTTGTAGACGACCGCGGCCGCGTTGAGCGGGGTGCCGTCGGAGAACTTGACGCCCTGCCGGACGTTGACCACGATCGTCTTGCCGCCGTTGGTGAACGAGTAGCCGGTGGCCAGGTCGCCGGTCGTCACGCCGCCGGCGGTCAGCTCGAACAGCTCGCCGAAGATCGAGTCCATGTAGCTCATGTTCGCGGCGCCGTCGGTGTCGGTCGCAGGGTCGAGGCCCGGCCACGCGCCGGCGAAGCTGGAGCCCTCAAGGACTGTGAGGGACCCGCCTGCCTTAGGCGTCGAACTGGACGAGGGGGGGGTCTTGGACGACCCGCAGCCGGCCAGGGCGACCGCCAGGGCCGTCGCCACAATGACCGACGACACGCGCAAGGCCGTCGACAGCCTGGCGTCGCGTCTGAAAGACATCTTGGGTATCACGTAGTGCTCCCGCTATAGAGATGCTCCCGCTATGGACAGGCGGCTGCGCAGGCCGTGCTGCCCGGGGTCCCGGGCGACGCGGTTCGGCAGACCTCGGTGTTCAGTGCGCTGGGCTGGCACTGACGACGCGCCCAGCTTCCGCGACTCGCCCCGGGTCCGTCCACAGCGCTTCCGCCGGGCGAAAGGAAGATGCCGGCATAGCCGGCTGCGTCACAGTCCTGTTGCGATGTTGTTGCCAGTCCGTGTCCGGTACCCGACCACGGCCGAATTTGTTAACGACGAGCCGCCAGGCAGTTCGGCTTGCTTTGCTGCTATTCACAGAGTTCTTGCGGAACGGAGCCCGAAGTGCCAGCATGATTTCGGGCGTATTAACTGGCCTCCAGCCGTCAGCTGGCTCGTGCGTTGGCAGCTCATATCGTTGACAATGTGTCGGCTTGGCGACGACGCTAAGGACGGAGGTGGGCATGCCGGATGTGCTCGAGGCCCCGGCGGAGGTGACGGCGCCGGCTGACCACGGGACGCCGGCGACCCGCACCAACGCGGCGGGCCGGTTGCTGGCGGTGCTCGATGCCTTCGGCCCCCGTAGCCGCGCGCTGTCGCTCAGTGAGATATCCCGGCGCTCAGGCCTGAGCCTGTCGACAACCCACCGCCTGGTCCACGAGCTGCTCAGCTGGGGCGCCCTGGAGCGGGACTCGGGTGGCCGCTACTCCATCGGCGTCCGGCTGCTCGAACTGGCGGCGCTCGCGCCGCGCGGCCTTGACCTGCGCGAGGCGGCCTTCCCCAGCCTGGACGACCTGCATCACCGCACTCGCGGCAACGTGCATCTCGGCGTCCGCAACGGCCTCGAGGTCGTGTACGTCGAGGCCATCAGGGCGTGCGCCACCCATCCCACGAACGGCCGGATCGGCGACCGCTGGCCCATGCACGCCACCGGCACGGGCCTGGTGCTGCTGGCGTTCGCCGACCGGGAACTGCAGGAGGAGGCCCTGCGCCGCCCGCTCGAGCGGTTCACGCCGCTCACGATCACCGATCCGGCCGAGCTGCGCCGCAGGCTCGCCCAGGTGCGGCAGTCCGGGTACGCCGTCGCGGTCGGTCAGATCACGCTGCCTGACCTGGTCGTGGCGGTGCCGGTCTACGATCCCTTCGGTGACCTGGCCGCGGCGATCAGCGTGGTGGTCGAGGCAGCCAGGGCGAAGCCGCAGATCCTGGTCAGCATGCTCGCAGACGCGTCGGGCGAGATCACCCGCAGGCTCGCGGCCCAGTCCGGGCAGCGCCTGGTCCGCGCGGTGCCGCGGGTCCGTGGCTGCGCCCCGGTGCCGACCGCGGCCCGGGTCGGCGCGCCGGTGGTGACCGCTACCGCTTGATGCCGAGCCAGCGGAACGCATTGTTCCCGGTGATGTCATCGAGCACGGCGGCCGGCAGGTCAAGGGACCGCAGCGTGCGGCCGGCCGGGTCCTCCCGTGGCATGGCAGGGAAATCCGAGCCTATGAGCAGCCGGTCGGCGCCGAGGTAGTCGACGAGGAACCGGAGCGCGCGGCGGTCGAAGACCAGGGAGTCGTAGTAGAAGCGCCGGGCGAACTCCACCGGGGACGGGCCATCGTCCGGCATGACGGCCCGCTCGGGCACCGTTGGCTCCTCGTTCCAGCTGCCGCCCCAGAAATACTGGGCCCTCGGCAGCATGAGCGGGAAGCCGCCGGCCGCGTGGCTGAAGGCTATCCGCAGGTCTGGGCACTTGGCGGCGGTGCCGCCGGTGATGAGCGACGCAGCCGCCAGCGCGCCCTCGATGCCTACCACGTACGTGCCCATCGCCCGCGGTGGCAGCCGGTTGGTGGCGGCCGGCATGGCGTGCACGAAGATCGCCACGCCGAGCCGGGCGGCCTCGGTGAAGAACGGCAGGAACTTCTCGTCGCCGATGGAAGCGCCGAGCACGTTGGAGGCGATCTCGACCCCGGCCAGCCCGCGGCCCAGGACCGCCGCCAGCTCGGCGGCTGCCAGGTCGGGGTCCTGCAGCGGCACCATGCCGAGTCCGATCAGCCGGGCCGGATCGACCGCGCACAGCTGCGCGGTGACCTCGTTGACGTGCCTGGCCAGCGCGAGGCCGTCGGCGGGCGGCAGGTCATACCGCAGCAGCGGCGGCATGGGCGTGACCACCTCGGCGTCGACCCCGGACGCGTCCTGCGCCGCCAGCCGTTTCTCGGCGTCGAAGAACACGTCCCTGGCCCGGAACCGGGTCGGGCCGAAGACCAGCAGACGGTCGGTGGTGCCCTCGATGGACTCCATCCGCGGGAAGCACGCGGGGGCATCGGGCGGGTAGTCGGGCGGGAGCAGATGGGCGTGGGCGTCGACAAGCACGGCGGCCTCCGGGTCGGCTGGCGGGTGGGCTAAGGGACGGGGTGGACCGAGACGTGGATGGCGTGCTCCCCCGGCACGTCACCGCCGAGTGTCTCGATGGCCAGCGCCGCGTCGGACAGCCCGAAGGTATGGGTGTGCATCCGCTCCAGCGGGAACCGGCGGGACTCGATCAAGGCGATGGCGTCGGCCATTCCCTTGGAGTCCACGCCGAAGGCGCCGCGGACCGTGAGCGCGCGGTTGATGATGACGTCGGTCCGCAGTGGTATCTCCCGGTTGCCCTTGAGCCCGGCGAGCACCACAGTCCCGCCGCGCCGGGCGGCCAGTAGCGCGTCCGAGACCGGCCCGGCGGCCAGCGGGGTCAGCTCCAGGACGACATCGGCCATCTCGCCGCCGGTGATCTCCTCGACCCGCGACACGATGTTCTCGCCGCCGTCGCCGTCCACGACCACGGTATGATCGGCGCCGAACTCGCGGGCGACCGCGAGCTTGTGCGCGTCGGCTTCGAGGCCGGTGATTATGATCGTCCCGGCACCGGCCGCCCTGGCGACGACGACGGCGCAGATGCCGCGCTGGCCGGCACCGAGCACGAGCACGGTGTCGCCCAGGCTGACTCCGCCCAGGTGGCAGGTCCAGCGGACGCCGGCGCCCAGCGAGTTGTACATCGCGGCGAGCTCGGTCGGCAGCGTCTTGTCCATCTTGTGCAGCACCGAGGTGGGCGAGATGTACATGTACTCGGCCAGCCCGCCCCACAGCGCCGGCTCGGTGCCGATGCTGGTCACGCCGTGGCCGTACTTGCGGTTGCGGCAGAACTGATAGCGGCCGGTCAGGCAGTCCTGGCAGGCCCGGCACGGCACGATGACCTCCACAGCCACCCGGTCACCGGGCTGGACACCGAAGCGCTCGGCCGCCCGGTCGCCGATTTCCTCGATGATCCCGAGCGGCTCGTGGCCGGGGATGAAGGCAGGCCTCGGCCCGCCCAGATGGCCACGAAACGTCTCGACGTCACTGCCGCAGATGCCGTTCGCTTCTACCCGCAGCAGCCCGTCGTCCGCGCCGGTCTTGGGCCGCGGGAACTCGCGCAGCTCCAGCTGCCCCGGGGCGACCTGGACCGCGGCCCGCACCATGTCAGTCATCAGTTCTCCTCGTTGCTAGCTAGGGCCGGACCACCGGCACCGCTGTGCCTGACCAGCCGCCGAACAGCCGGACCACCATGGAGATCCCGGCGTTGCGCGCACCAGCCACGGCGATCAGCAGGTGCGGTGGGTCGGCGTTCGGCAGCATGCGCTGGAACTCACCGCTGCCGTCGCCCGGCAGGCGCACGCCGTTGTCGTCGCAGGCGTCCTTCCCGGTGCCGGCCAGCTCGGCGGTGCTGCGGCCGCTGCGCTCCGCCAGCCAGGACCGCACCGCGGCGCGGTCAAATCCGGCACCGGCCAGCAGCTGCGCGTGCTCTGGGCAGAACACGATGCCGGCGTCGGCGTGCCGGAAGATCCACGCTCCCGACCGGCCGATCGTGTCGGCGAAGTCGGCCAGCAGCTGCGCCGCGCTTGCCGTATGCCGGTTGTCGACGAACTCGCAGGTCCGCAGCAGGGTCGCGGTGACCGCGGACACTCCGCCGGGGAGCCCGGCCTCGCTGGACAGCGGCGGCCAGGGGCTCTCCTCCTCGTTCTCGGCCAGGCAGATCGACCACCGGCCTGGCAGACCCTGAGTCGCCTGCTCCAGCTCGTGCGGGTGGATGCCGTAGGCGTTGCGGACGATGAGCCCGATCGCCCGCGGGATCGTCGAGTTCGGCCGGAAGCCGGGGCCGAAGACTCCGCCGGTACCGTTGAGGCCTAGCTCGGCGCGGACCGGGCCGTTCACCACGATCAGCGGGGCCGGCCCGCTGGTCGACTGCCAGCCGCCGCCGGTGGTGGAGCGCTCGCGCATCAGCGCGTCCCACGCGGCGAGCACCACGGGGAAATACTCGGGCAGGCAGCCTGCCATCGCCGCGTTGATGGCCGCCAGCTCGATGGTCACGCTGCGGTCCAGCTGAGGCAGCCGTCCGATGACCTCATCCGGGCTGCGGCCGGCGGCCGCGAGGAACTTCTCGACCAGCGGCCGGGTAGCCGGGATCAGCGGCAGGCCGTCCGACCAGCCCGCCTCGTAGCAGTACTCGATGGCGGCCTGGGCTGCGTCGGGGTCGAGATCCCCGCAAGCGTCCGTCACTGCCTGCCCGTCAGCAGCGCGACGACCTCAGGCAGCACCTGCTTGGCCCGCTGCCTGACCTGCTCGGTGGTGAGCACGGCAACGGGGTGGGCGGTGCGGAGGTAGCGGTAGCCGGGCGCCCCGCGCAGCTCCGCCATCGCGTCCGCAGTGACCACGAACGCGTCGCTGCAGATCACCGCCGCCGGCAGGCCGGCCTGCTCGAAGACGATGCCGTCGGCGACCGCGGACGCGCTGCACGAGCCGCAGTCACCGACGCCGGTAATCACCACGTCACACGCCTCGCGATAGCGGTCCACCAGGTCGGCCGGCGCGGGGGCGGCGAAGTTGGCCTTCGTCGCCCGGGCGGTGACCGTCGCGCCGTGCTCGGCGGTGAGCAGGCTGCCGATCTCGGCCAGCAGCAGCGCCGCGTTGTGCTTGGTGTTGTCCATCAGGCCCACCCGCGCACCCGCGAGATCGGGCCGTCGGCGGGCAAGGTCGATGACCGGTCGCGGAGCGGTCGCGGCGCCGGCCCGGCCGGTGGGGTCGAGGATGGCGTTCGGCATGGGATGGCCTTTCTGACCGCTAGCACCGGGGGCGCCCCCGGACCCGCCGCTAGTGCTCGTGGATGATGACGCCGCGGATGTTCTTGCCGTCGTTCATGTCCTGGTAGGCCTCGTTGACCTGGTCCAGCCGGTACTTGCGGGTGACCAGCTCGTCGAGCTTGAGGTTGCCCGTCTTGTACAGGCGGATGAGCCGCGGGATGTCGAACAGCGGATTGCTGTCGCCGAACAGCGCGCCGCGGATCTGCCGCATGTAGCTGATCAGGAAGCCGGCCGGCAGGTGCACGGCGTGTTCGTCGAAGTGGCCGACGGCCGTGATCGTGACCTTGCCGCCCTTGCCGGTCATCAGCACCGCGGCCTGGACCATCTCCTGCGTGACCACGCCCGGCGTGAGGATGACATGGTCCGCGAGCTGGCCCCAGGTGGTCTCGACGACGAATTCGTGCGCTTCCTTCGCCGTCGCGAACGCGCGAGTCGCGCCGAAAACCGAGGTGGCCGTCTCCCGCTTGAACTCGACCGGGTCAACGACGATCACGTCCTTCGCGCCGGCGAACCTGGCGCCCTGCACCGCGTTGCTGCCGACGCCGCCGGCCCCGAAGATCACGACGGTGTCGCCAGCGCGCACGCCCGCCGCGTGCACCGCCGATCCCCAGCCGGTCGGGACGCCGCAGCCGACCAGGCACGCGATCTCCCACGGCAGCTCCTCCACGAGCGGCACGCAGGCCCACTCCGACACCACGGCGTACTGCGAGAAGGTCCCGAGGGTGCAGAATCCGCCGAGATCCTCCTCGCCGAGGTGGAACCGGAAGGTGCCGTCGAGGAACATGCCAGTACCGGCGTTGAGCCCCTTGACGCACATGTTCGAGTGGCCGGTCGAGCACGGCCGGCACGCGCCGCAGGCCGGGATGTAGGAGCAGACAATCCGGTCGCCCGGCTTGACCCGGCGCACGTCCGGGCCAACCGACTCGACGATGCCGGCGCCCTCGTGCCCGCCCACCACCGGCAGCCGCACCCGAGCGTCGCCGGCGGTGATGTGGTCGTCGGAGTGACACAGCCCGGCGGCCATGATCTTGACCCGGACCTCGTGCTCCTTCGGGTCGTCGAGTTGCAGGTCGGTGATCTCCCAGCCGGAGTGATACGCCTTCGTGATCGCGGCACGGGTGGTGATCTGCATGGGTTGCGTTCCTTCCTACAGACCGGCTAGCTGCGGCAGTACCTCGGCGCCGATGAGCGCGATGTGGTCCAGGTCATGGATGTCGAATACGTGCAGGTAGACGGTGTCGGCACCGGCCTTCGCCAGCTCGGCGATCCGGTCGGCCAGCGCTGCAGGCGGGCCGATGACGGCCGCGTCCCGCAGCATCGGCGAGTCGACGATCTCCGCGCGGCGCTCGATCTCGGCGGGCGTCGACCCGATCGCCACCGGCAGCAC
The DNA here is from genome assembly GCA_050698875.1 of Streptosporangiaceae bacterium. Classification (GTDB taxonomy): domain Bacteria; phylum Actinomycetota; class Actinomycetes; order Streptosporangiales; family Streptosporangiaceae; genus JAJYUU01. The sequence continues at coordinate 8,137 of JBOHCP010000124.1, forward strand.
CCCGGACAGCCTGGCGTCCGCGGGGTCGCGGCCGATCGCCTCGCAGGCCCGGCCGAAACGCTGGAAGCGCTCCCGCGGGTCGCCGCCGTAGGCGGCGTTGAACTCGGCGGCGAACCGGGCGGCGATGGCCGGCGTCCGCCGGGGTCCGCCGCCGCCGACGATGATCGGCGGATGCGGCTGCTGGCTCACCCGAGGCGGCGTCCGGTTGTCGGCGACCTGGTAGTGCCGGCCGTCGAAGGAGAAGCCCTGCCCCTCGCCTGGCCCGGCGTGCCACAGCCCCGTGATCACATCGAGCTGCTCCTCCAGCCGGTCGAACCGCTCGCCGACAGCGGGGAACGGCAGGCCGAACGCCGCGTGCTCGCGGGCATACCAGGCGGCGCCGATGCCGAGCTCGGCCCGCCCGCCGCTCATGTCGTCGACGGACGCCACGATGGTCGCGAGCAGCCCTGGCGCCCGGAAGGTCGAGGCGGTCATCAGCGCGCCGAGGCGCACCCTGGTGGTGTCGCGGGCGAGACCGCCCAGCGTCGTCCAGCAGTCGGTGGGCTTGTACTCCGGGTCGTCAGGGTTCCCGCCGAGGAGGTGGTCAGACCGGAAGAAGGCGTCGAAGCCGGCTCGCTCGGTCGCGAGCGCCAGCGCGAGTATGTCCTCGTACGACGCGCCGTGCCGCGGCTCCATCAGGACCCGCAGCCGGACAGTGCCTGGCCGGGGGGCGACCCCCGGAACTTCCGCGTCAGTGCTCATGGATGATGACGCCGCGGATGTTCCTGCCGTCGAGCATGTCCTGGTAGCCCTGGTTGATCTCGTCCAGCCGGTACCGGCGGGTGATCAGCTCGTCAAGCTTCAGGTCGCCCGACTGGTAGAGACCGATCAGCAGCGGCACGTCGACCAGCGGGCTGCAGCCGCCGTAGATGGAGCCCTGGATCCGGCGCTGGTAGCCGATGAGGATGCCGGGGTTCTCGTCGATCATGCCCTTGCCCACCGCCGTGACGGTCACCTGGCCGCACTTGCCGACCGCGCGGATGGCGTCGGCGATGACCTGGTCGTCCAGGATGCCCACGGTGATGATGGCGTGGTCGGCCAGCTCGCCCCAGGTGGTCTCGACGACGAAGTCGTGCGCCTCCTTGGCGGTCGCGAACGTGTGCGTGGCCCCGAACACGGCCGCCATCTCCCGCTTGAATTCGACCGGGTCGACCACGATCACGTTCTTCGCGCCGGCCAGGCTGGCGCCCTGCACCGCGTTGCTGCCCACGCCGCCTGAGCCGTAGATAACCACCGTCTGGCCCGCCTTGACCCCGGCCGCGCGTACCGCGGAGCCCCAGCCCGTCGGCACCCCGCAGGCCACCAGCGCGGCCACGTCGAACGAGATCTCCGCCGGGATCTTGATGACGGAGAACTCCGACACGACTGCGTACTGGGAGAACGTGCCGAGCACGCAGAGCCCCCCGTAGTCCTCGCCGTCCCGGTGGAACCGGAACGTGCCGTCGGGAAACATGCCGGTGCCCGCGTTCTTACCGGCGTCGCACAGGTTCTGCCGCCCGGTGGCGCAGTACCGGCACGAGCCGCAGGCCGGGATGAACGAGCAGGTCACGTGGTCACCCACGGCCACCCGGGTGACGCCATCGCCGACCGATTCCACCACCCCGGCGCCCTCGTGGCCGCCCACCACGGGCATCCGCATCGGCGCGTCGCCCTTCTGGATGTGGTCGTCGGAGTGGCACAGCCCGGCCGCGTGGAACTTGATCCTTACCTCGTTGGCCTTTGGCTCGTCGAGCTCGAGCTCGGTGATCTCCCACGGCTGCCCGCCAGCGCGACAGATGGCGGCTCGGGTGGTGATGCTCATGTGGACCCCTTCCGGGCATGCACCAGCACGGCATGCGTGCTGG
>JBOHCP010000125.1:0-10009 GCA_050698875.1 Streptosporangiaceae bacterium
GAGGAGAGTTCGGCATGCCGGAGACCGCGACAGATCCGCCCAGCGTGATCAGGCCGCCGCTGGAGGTATGGGGCTCCCTGTGACTGATTCGATGCTCGTCATCAGCGCGCACGCGGGTGACTTCGTCTGGCGGGCGGCGGGCGCTGTGGCGCTCGCCAGCGCCCGCGGCACCCCGGTGACCGTGGTGTGCCTGAGCTTCGGCGAGCGCGGTGAGTCGGCCCGCGCGTGGCTGGACGGCAAGAAGATGCCGGAGATCAAGGCCATCCGACGGCAGGAGGCGAGCCAGGCCGCCGACGTGCTGGGCGCCACGATCGAGTTCCTGGACGCCGGCGACTACCCGCTGCGCGAGACACCGGAACTGGTCGATGAGATCGTGCGCGTCTACCGGCGGGTCGAGCCGACTGTGGTGCTCACCCACTCGCAGGTAGACCCGTATAACCCCGACCACCCGGCGGCCGGCCGGATGGCGCTGCAGGCACGGGTGCTTGCCCAGGCCATCGGCTACGAAGCGCCCGGCGAGCCGCTCGGCGCACCGCCGGTGTTCCTGTTCGAGCCGCACCAGCCAGAGCAGTGCGACTTCAAGCCCGACGTGCTGCTTGACATCACCGACGTGTTCGACCGCAAGCGCGCCGCCATGGAGTGCCTGCCGGCCCAGCAGCACATGTGGGACTACTACACCGACCTCGCCAAGCGGCGCGGTGTCCAGCTACGGCGCAACGCCGGGCCGAACCTGGGCCTTGCGCACGCCACCATGGCCGAGGCGTACGAGCGCGTCTACCCGCAGGTGACAAGGGACCTTCAGTGAGGAACGTGGTCGTCACCGGCTGGCCGCGCGCAGACCTGAGCGCCGTCGAGGCGCTGGCCGCCTTCGGCGTGGCGACCGTGCATGAGGCCATCGGCCGGGCCGGTTACCTCGGACCCGGCATCCGGCCCGGCTGGCCCGGCAGTCGGGTCGGCGGCACCGCCGTCACGGCGCTGTGCTGGCCGGGCGACAACCTCATGATCCACGCCGCCGTCGATCAGTGCCGCCCAGGCGACTTCCTCGTGGTGACGACCACCTCGCCCTCCGCCGACGGCGGGTTCGGCGAGCTGCTCGCCACGTCACTGGCAAGCCGCGGAGTGCGCGGGCTGGTGACCACCGGCGGCGTGCGGGACCTGGCAGCGCTGCACGCCATGGGCTTCCCGGTGTTCAGTGCCGCGATATCGGCGCAGGGCACGGTCAAGGCGACCGCGGGAGCGGTCAACGTGCCGGTCAGCATCGGTGGCCAGCGCGTCGCACCCGGCGACGCGATCGTGGCTGACGACGACGGCGTGGTGGTCGTGCCGCGGGCCGAGGTCACCGGCGCGCTCGCGGCCGCGAAGGCGCGCGCGCAGAAGGAGGAGGTGTCACGGGCAGCGTTCGCCGCCGGCGAGCTTGGCCTCGACCGGTACGGGCTGCGGGCGGTACTTGCAGACCAGCGCGTGACATACCTGGACTACGAGTCCTACCTCGCCAAGCTGGCGGAGTCATGAACAGCGGCAGCGGCATCCCGTGCATGCAGATGCGCGGCGGTACGTCCCGGGGACTGTACTTCGCCGCCGCGGACCTGCCAGCCGACGCCGCCGAGCGAGACGCGCTGCTGGTCGCCATCATGGGCAGCGGCCACCCGTTGCAGATCAACGGGGTCGGCGGCGGTCACCCGCTGACCTCCAAGGTCGCGGTGGTCTCGCCGTCCGAGCGTGACGACGCCGACGTGGACTACCTGTTCCTGCAACTCGGCGTCGACGCCGCGACCATCACCGACAAGCAGCAGTGCGGCAACATCCTGGCCGGCGTCGGCCCGTTTGCGGTGGAGCGCGGCATGGTCGCGGCGGGGGCGGAGTCGACCACGACCCGCATCGCCATGGTGAACTCCGGGAGCGTGGTCACCGCCACGTTCCCCACGCCGGGCGGCGTCCCCTGCTACGACGGACCGACGGCGATCGACGGCGTACCCGGCACCGCGGCGCCGATTCTGCTGCGGTTCGCCGACACCGCGGGCTCCGCCACCGGGCAGCTGCTGCCCACCGGGAGCCTGAGCGACATGGTCGACGGCGTCCGGGTGACCTGCATGGACAACGGCATGCCCGTTGTCGTGGCCAGGGCCGCCGACCTCGGCGTCACCGGATACGAGCCCGTTGCCGAGCTCGCCACCAACGCCGGTCTCAACGAGCGGGTGCAGTCGATGCGCCTGCAGGCGGGCAAGCTGATGGGCCTCGGCGACGTCAGTGACCTGTCGGTGCCAAAGACCACGCTGGTCAGCGCGCCCCGGGCCGGCGGCGCGATCTGCACCCGCACGTTCATCCCGGTCCGCCTGCACACCTCGATCGGCGTGCTGGGCGCCATCACCGTCGCGACCGCGCTGCTAGCCGGCGGCACCGGCGCCGAGCTAACGGCGTTCCCTCCCTATGGTCATGTTGTCGACGTCGAGCACCCCACCGGGCACCTGGAGGTGGAGGTGGACATCGACACCTCGGTATCCCCGCCGCTGGTGCGCAGCGCCGGCGTCATCCGCACCGCCCGCAAGCTGTTCGACGGGACCGTCTTTCCCGCGGCCACGTTCCCGCCCGGATGAGGAGCCCGCTATGCCCCTGCTGCACGACATCGCCCACCTCGCGAACGCCGAGCTGTTCACGCCCGAGCCGGAGAAGAGCCTGTGGTTCTTCACCCAGGTCCTCGGGCTCACCGAGAACAGCAGCAGCGGAGACTCGGTGTACCTGCGGACCTGGGACGACTACGAGCAGTACAGCCTGAAGCTGACCGCGTCGAAGACGTCCGGGCTGGGCCGCACCGGCCTGCGCGCCGCCAGCGAGGACGCGCTCAAGCGGCGGGTCGCCGCGGTCGAAGCCGCGGGCCTCGGCATCGGCTGGCAAGAAGGCGACCTTGGCATCGGTCCCACGTACCTGTGCCGCGACCCCGACGGCCACGAGATCGAGCTGTACTTCGAGTCGGAGTGGTACCGGCCGACCGGTGAGCTGAAGCCCTCGCTGAAGAACCAGGCCCAGGCGTTCCCCGGCCGCGGGGTGAGCGTCCGCCGGCTCGATCACATCAACTACCTGGCCGCCGACAGCAAGGCCAACGGCGATTTCATCGCGGGCTCGCTAGGCGCTAGAGTCACCGAGCAGATCCAGCTCGACGACGGCACTATCTCCGCGCAGTGGCTGCACTTCGCCCAGAAGTCCTACGACCTGGTGTATACCAACGACCGGTCGGGGTCTTCAGGGCGGCTGCATCACATCGCGTTCGCGACCGACAGCAGGGAGGACATCCTGAAGGCCGCTGACCTGTGCCTGGACCGGGGCGTGTTCATCGAGACCGGGCCGCACAAGCACGCGATCCAGCAGACCTTCTTCCTGTACGTCTACGAGCCCGGCGGGAACCGGATCGAGCTGTGCAACCCGGCGGCGCGGCTGGTCTTCGCGCCCGACTGGACGCCGATCACCTGGACACAGGCAGAGCGCGCGAAGGGGCAGGCGTGGGGTCTGAAGACGATCGAGTCGTTCCACACCCACGGCACCCCGCCCGGGCCGGCCGGGCAGTGAGCCCGCCATGACCAGGATGGCAGAGGACCCGAGGACCGTGGTGGTCGAGGAGGTCCGCGCTGCCATCCTGCAGGGCGAGTACGCGCCGAACCAGCGGCTGATCGAGACCGACCTGTGCGAGCGGTTCAGCACGTCCCGGTTCATCGCCAGGGCCGCGCTGCAGCAGCTGTCGGCGCAGGGCCTGGTGGAGTTCCAGCGCAACCGCGGGGCAAGGGTTCGCGACATATCCCTCGACGAGGCGATCGAGATAACACAGGTGCGCAAGCTGCTCGAGGGCCTGCACGCGGCCCTGGCCGCCGAGCGCATCACCAGAGCCGAGGCAGGCAGCCTGCGCATGATCGTGAAGGACATGCGCGCCGCGGTCGGCTCCGCTGAGCCGCTGCGCTACAGCGACCTGAACGCCCGGCTGCACGCGGCCATCCGCGACATCGCCGCGCACCAGACCTCCGCCCGGCTGCTGCGGCAGCTCCGCGACCAGACCGTCCGGCACAGCTTCTCGCTGTCTCTGGTGCCCGGCCGGGCGCTGGTGTCGCTGCCGCAGCACGAAGCGATCGTCGCCGCGGTCACGGCGCGGGATCCGATGGCTGCCGAGCAGGCCATGCACGAGCACCTGCAGAGCGTCATCAACGCCTTCGAGGCACTGCGGGCCGCCGCCACCCGGTCATGACCGAGCCCGCACCCGGCGCGCCGCGTGCGGTCATCGCCGTACTCGGACTCGGCGAGGCGGGCTCGCAGATCGCCGCTGACCTGTGCGCGGCGGGCGCGGTGGTACGGGGGTTCGACCCGCTGGTGCCTGCCGGTCCCGGCGTGATCCCGTGCGCGGACGACGCGGACGCCTGCCGGGGCGCCGACGTCGTGCTGTCGCTGACGACCGCGCACGAGGCGGTGAGCGCTCTGAAGGCGTCGCTGCCCGGCATCGCGCCAGACGCCATCTATGCCGACCTGAATACCTCGTCGTCGGGGCTCAAGCGGGCGCTGGCGGCCCTCGGCGGCGAGGCGGGACGCGGCCGGTTCGCCGACGTCGCGCTGATGTCGCCGGTGCCCAGCAAGGGGCTGCGGACGCCCATGCTGGCGAGCGGTCCCGCCGCCGACGACTACGCCAGGCTGCTGCGCGGCCTCGGCGCGTCCGTTGAGGTGCTGGCGGGGCCGCCGGGCGCGGCCGCGGACCGCAAGCTGGTGCGCAGCGTGTTCTTCAAGGGACTCGCGGCCGCGGTGACCGAGTCGCTCCGGGCCGCGCGCGCCGCCGGGTGCGAGGACTGGATCCGCGACAGCATCGCCGCCGAGCTCACCGCGGCGTCGCCGGGCACCGTAGACCGGCTCGAGCGCGGGAGCGTCCAGCACGCCGCCCGGCGGGCCGAGGAGATGGCTGCCTCGGCAGCGCTGCTGCGGGAGCTTGGCGTGCCGCCGCGCATCGCCAGCGCGAGCGAGCAGTGGCTGCGGCAGCTCATGTCGGAGCAGGATCAGGCCTGAGCCGGTGACGGGACCGCGCGGCGCGGGTCGATGAGCCCCAGGCGCCTGACCTCCGCGATGACGGACCGCCTCCGCTTGGTTGCTAGCCTGACCTGATGCCGTTCGGGTCCTTCGTAGCACTAGGAGACAGTTTCACCGAGGGGGTCGGCGACCCGCAGCCGGACGGCAGCTATCAGGGCTGGGCCGACCGGTTCGCCCGCTATCTGGCCGCGACGTCGCCCAGCCTGACGTATGCCAACCTCGCCATCCGGGGGAAGGTGCTCGGCCAGGTGATTGACGAGCAGGTCCCGGCGGCCATCCGGCTTGCGCCCGACCTGGTCAGCATCGCTGCCGGCGGCAACGACCTGCTGCGGCCCCGTGCGGACCCGGACGCGCTCGCAGCCGCGTTCGAGCGGGCCGTCGCCGCCCTGCACGCGACCGGCAGCCGAGTGATGCTGTTCACCGGGTTCGACCCCGGCGGTTTCCCGGTGATCCGGCTGATCCGCGGCAAGACCGCTGCCTATAACGCTCAGCTCCGGCAGATCGCGCTGCGCTACGACTGCCTGCACGTCGACCTCTGGTCCATGAAGGTGCTGGCCGACCCGCGGGAATGGTGCCCCGACCGGCTGCACCTCGCCCCGGACGGCCACCGCAGGGTCGCGCTGCGCGCGTGCGAGGTGGCCGGCGTGCCTGCGCCGGAAGACTGGCGCGACCCACTCCCGCCGCTGCCAGTATCGGCCTGGCGCACCGCCAGACAGCAGGACCTGGCGTGGGCCCGCAGCTACGCCGTGCCATGGCTCGCCCGGCGACTGCGCGGCATCTCCAGCGGCGACGGCATCCAGCCTAAGCGACCGGAATTGCTGCGCCTCTAGCGAAGCGCCACCTCGACTGCGACATCCTGATCCGGGTAGTACTCCGCGACCTGGCTGGCCCCGTACTTGGCGCTGAACTTGTCGAGAACCTGCCCCACCGTGCGGTGGTCGGTGACCGGACTGGCCGTCGTGCTGAACTCGGCTCGGTCCGCCGCAAGCCCGATCGCCGGCGTCTTGAGCAGGTTCTTGTACCACTGGCTATCCGATCCGGATACGGGCAGCAGGTACAGCGTGTCGCCTTGCCGAACGAACCAGACCGGCCGGGACGTCTTCCGACCGGACACTCGTCCGGTGGCGGTCAGGTCGATCTGCGTGGTCTCATCGAGCGCCGTCTCGAAGTCAGCGACTGCCATGGAATCCCCCTCCGTGCTGTTACCCCGGTGCTATGCCCCGCCTGGGCCAGGCCACGCGGTGGGCTAATCCCCGCGGATGTACCCGTAATAAGCCGTCGCCCGCACCGCGAAGCGCTGCGGCGTGCAACTGCGCTCAAGTTGCGTCCCGAGCAGGCGCGGACCAATGCAATTATGTCAGCATGAACCTCGCAGATCAGATCGCCGAGCGGTACGTGCCGGAAGTAGCGGAACTCGATCCGGCCCTGGCCACGATGGTAGGCATTGCCGGATTTGACGACCGGATGCCGGATCTGAGCCCGGCCGGGTTCGAGGCGCGTGCCGACCTCGACCGGCGCACGATCGCCGCGGTCCGCGAGGTGGCGGCCTCCAGTGGGCCAGAGCAGGCCGCCAGGGCGGCGATGCTGGAGCGTCTAGGCGTGGCCGTGGAGCAGTACGACGCTGGCGCCACGACCAGCGACATCAACGTGATCGCCAGCTGGGTGCAGATGGTACGCGAGGTCTTCGACCTGATGCCCGTCGATGGCGAGGACGCGCAGCGTGACCTTGCGGTGCGGATGGCCGCAGTGCCGGCGGCATATGCGGGCCTGCGCCGCACCTACGCCGGCGCCGCCGCGCAGGGGCGGGTAGCCGCCCGCCGCCAGATCGAGGCGTGCGCGAAGCAGTGCGCCAGCTGGTCGGCCGCAGACGGCGGCTTTTACGCCGGCCTGGTCGAGCGGACTCGGGCCACCGGAACACTGCGCGCACAGCTGGACACGGCGGCGCAGGCCGCCAGCGCGGCAACCGACGAGCTCGGCAGGTTCCTGCGTGCCGATCTGCTGCCGCTGGCGCCCGAGCGCGAGGCGGTCGGCCGGGAGCGGTACGCGCTGGCCTCGCGCAGCTTCCTCGGCGCCGCCATCGACCTGGATGAGGCCTACGCCTGGGGCTGGGCAGAGGTGCGGCGGATCGAAGCGGAGATGGCACGAGTGGCCGGCCAGATCGTGCCCGGCGGCACCGTGGAGCAGGCCGTCGCCGTACTCGAGGCCGACCCGGCGCGGCGGATCACCGGCCGGGAGAACCTGCGGTCCTGGATGCAGGACTACGCCGATGGCGCCATCGCCGACCTGCACGGCACGCACTTCGACATCCCCGAGCCAGCCCGCCGGATCGAGTGCATGCTCGCCCCGACCAACGAGGGCGGTGTCTACTACACCGGCCCGAGCGAGGACTGGTCGCGGCCAGGCCGGATGTGGTGGTCAGTTCCCGATGGCATCGAGGACTTCTCCACCTGGCGGGAGATCTCCACGATCCACCACGAGGGGGTGCCCGGCCATCACCTGCAGATCGCAGAGGTGATCTTCCGCAAGGACCGGCTCAACCGCTGGCAGCGCTTGCTGTGCTTCGTGTCCGGGCACATCGAGGGCTGGGCACTGTATGCGGAGCGGCTCATGGACGAGCTGGGCTATCTTGAGGACCCCGGCAGCCGGCTCGGGATGCTCGACCAGCAGATGCTGCGGGCTGCCCGCGTCGTCATCGACCTCGGTGTGCACCTGGAGCTGCCGATACCGCCAGGCACCGGCTGGCACGACGGCGAGATCTGGAACGCCGAGCTGGCGTGGGAGTTCCTGCGCTCGCACTCCCACGAAGAAGACGCCATGCTGCGATTCGAGCTGGACAGGTACCTCGGCTGGCCCGGCCAGGCCCCCTCGTACAAGCTCGGCGAGCGGATCTGGCTGCAGGCCAGGCAAGACGCACGCCTGCGTAAGGGCGCGAGCTTCAACCTGACGGAATTCCACAGCCAGGCCCTGGCACTTGGCTCGCTCGGCCTGGACCCGCTGAGGGAGGCACTCGCCCGGCTGTAAGCGCCTCGCTTACGCCGGGAAGCCCTGCCGGGTATCGCCACGCCGCGGTAGCAGCCGCGGCCAGGTATTGGTCGCCGGGCGCCGGTGCTCGGATCCACCGGTCATGATCGCTGGCTGAGCACGAAGTCAGTAGTCCGGAACTCGCGGGTCCGGCGGCGGAAGTCAAACGTGAAGCCCGGCCAGAGCGTCAGGTTGCGGCCCTCGCCATCCAGGTACCAGCTGGAACAGCCGGACCCCCAGACGGTCTTCGGCAGCGTGCGCTGCAGCTTCGCGTTGTAGGCCGCAGCGACGTCCGGCCGCACCTCGAACGGGGCGCCCGCCGCCTCCGTCTTGGCGATGCCGTCGACGATATAGGCCAGCTGGCTCTCGACCATGAGCAGCATCGAGGAATGGCCGAGCCCGGTGTTGGCGCCGGTGAGCTGGAAGTAGTTCGGGAAGCCGGGCACCACGGTGCCAAGGTAGGTCTGGCCGAACGAGTCCGCCAGCGTGCGGCCGTTCGCGCCGGTGATCCTGCCGAACATGGGGTTGTCGGTCACGTGGAAGCCCGTCGCGAGGATGACAGTGTCGACCGGGTGTTCCGCGCCGTCGGCTGTGACGACGGCGTCCGGCCGGAACTCGATGATCTTCTCGGTGACAAGGCTGACGTTGGGCTTCGTCAGCGCCGGATAGAAGTCGTTGGACGGCAGCACGCGCTTGCACCCGAGGTCGTAGGTCGGGGTCAGCTGGGCGCGCATGACCGGGTCGCTGATCGCGCCCTCCAGATGCCTCCGCCAGACGACCTCGGCGCGCTTGAGGATGTTCGGGTACCTGGTGAAGCCCAGGACCAGGATCTCGCGGAACCAGTAGATGGCCAGCCGCGAGGCGCGCTGGGTCGCAGGCACCGCCTGGTAGATCGCGCGCGTCCACGGCCGTACCGGGCGGTTGGTGTGCGGCATGACGAATGGTGCCGTTCGCTGGAACACGGTCAGATGGGCCACTTCGGACTGGATCGACGGCACGATCTGGATGGCGGACGCGCCGGTGCCAACAACCGCCACCCGCCGCCCGGCGGGCCGCCAGCTCTGGTCCCACCGTGCCGAGTGCATGATCGTGCCGCCGAACGAGTCGATACCGGGGACGTCCGGACGCGATGGCTCAACCAGCGCGCCAGCACCGAAAATCAGGTACCTCGCCGTGAATTCGCCGCTCGTCGTGCTGACGTGCCAGCGCCCGTCGGCCCAGCGGGCGCTGGTGACCTCGTGCCCGAACCGCAGGTACCCGGCCAACCGGTACTTGCGGACCAGGTCGCGCAGGTAATCCCACAGCTCCGGCTGGGAGGGGAAGGTTTCGCGCCAGTCTGGCTTCGGGTGAAACGAGAAGCTGTACAGGTTCGACGGCACGTCGCAGCGGCAGCCGGGGTAGACGTTATCCCGCCAGGCACCGCCCACGTCGTCGGCCCGCTCTGTGAGGACGAGGTCCGTGTGACCGGCCTGGGTGAGCTTGATCGCCGCGCCCAGTCCGGAGAACCCGGCTCCGATGATCAGGAACGTGACCGCTTCCGTGTCGCCCATCAAGCCTCCTGGCCAGCCTCATACGGCGTTCACCGTAATCGAGAATCAGCACCGCCGGAAGCAAGCGGCGGGCGGTAGCCTGATGATCACGCGAGTCCGTTAGCTGTAGTTCCCAGCCCGCGGTCCACCTTGGCCGCTCGGTCCTGCATTCATCGGTCCGAGCCCAAGGAGAGTCCGCGTGCCCAGGCAGGCCCCACTTGTCGCGCTGCTCACGCTGCTTCAGCGTCGTTTCCCTGACCTCGGAGCGGCTGGTCAAGGAGGGCGCGGTCCGCGTCGACGGCGTGCCCTGACCGTCCTAAGCGGCGGCGGGTCGTAGCGAACGTAGTCGTCCGTGGCTGCGCATTGCGCGGTCAGGCGGCGGCGGGTGGGGCCTGGCTGTGCAGGGT
>JBOHCP010000126.1:0-9996 GCA_050698875.1 Streptosporangiaceae bacterium
GCGTTGCAGCGGCCCGCCGCACTTGATCCAGCTAGTACCGCTGATGCATGAGCCGCCGGACTGCCCGCAGGGTTTCGTCGCCAATCGCGGTCGCCCGCTCGTTCCCCGCGGCCAGCACGCTGCGCAGGTAGCCGGGATCGGCGGCCAGTTCCGCCCGGCGCGCCCGGACCGGGGCGAACCGTTCGTTGACCGCCTCGGTCGCCACCGTCTTGAGCCGCGCCGCCCCGCCGTCGCCGACCTGCGCGGCCACTGCCTCTGGCGTCGTTCCCAGGCAGAGCGCTGTGAGCAGCAGCAGGCTGGCCACCTCCGGGCGCCCCGCCGGGTCGTAAGAGACGGACCGCTCCGAGTCCGTCTTCGCCCGCCTGAGCAGCCGCGCGGTCTCATCGGCGCTGGCCCGCAGCGGGATCGTGTTGTGCCGGCTCTTGCTCATCTTGTGGCCGTCGAGGCCGAGCAGCAGCGGCGCGCTGCTGAGAAGGCCATCCGGCTCGGGGAAGTACGGCGCACCCGGGCTGTAGCGCTCGTTGAAGCGGCGCGCGATGGTCCGGGTCAGCTCCAGGTGCGGCAGCTGGTCCATGCCGACGGGCACGAGCTTGGCGTGGCAGAACAGGATGTCGGCCGCCTGGTGGACCGGGTAGGCGAACATCAGCCCGGACACCGCGGCGAGCCCGGCCGCCGCGACCTCGTCCTTGACGGTCGGGTTGCGGCCGATCTCGGCAACGCTGACCAGGCTCAGGAACGGCAGCAGCAGCTGATTGAGCTGCGGAACCTGGCTGTGGGCGAAAATGGTGGCCCGGTCCGGGTTGATCCCGGCAGCCAGGTAGTCGGCCATCAGGCCGGTCACGATGTCGGGCAGGTCGGGCTGAACGACGCGGTCGGTCATGGCCTGGTAGTCAGCGATGAGCACGAGCACCTCGACGCCGGCGCTCTGCAGTCGTACCCGGTTGTGCAGGGAGCCGAAGTAGTGGCCGACGTGCAGGGCTCCGGTCGGACGGTCACCGCTGAGCATGCGGAATGCGGCCGGATCGCGTTCGATCGCGGCCTCAAGGTCCTCGCTGAGGTGCTGGCTGGTGAGTTGTGACGGAGTCAGGGTCGCGGCGGACATGGCGGGTTACCTCCTGGCTGGCTTGGCAGTGAGTGAGCCCGCCGGCAGACCAGATCACGCCCTGAAAGCGCGTCGACGGCGCTGCCCAGCGGGCGCGCCGTCGGTTGAATGCACGGACTAGCGGCCGCTTAGCGCGGCCACCACCAGCAGCTTCCGGGTATCCGTTGCACGATCACAGCATACCGGAGCCGTGCCCGGTCAGGCGCGCACCAGGTCGCCGGTGGTCAGCTGGCAGCCCGGCAACAGCAGACTCGCGGGATCCGGCCGCGTGCCGGACAGGATCCACGCGCACAATCCGGCCAGCTGGTGGCTGATCAGCGGCGGTACCGCATCGCCGATGTGCCGGTACATGTTCGGCAGCGTGCCGGTGAACCGGTAGTCGCGCGGGAACCCCTGCAGGATCGACATCTCCCGAGCCGTGCAGAGCCGGTCCTGCTCGGGATGGGCATAGCGGCCGTTACCGACGTGACTGCACTCGCGCTTGATCGTGGGTGCCGGCCGGTCCCACCACATCCGACCGTAGATGTCTGGATGGCTGCCGAGCTCACCGCGCGCGGCCCGCCTGGCCATCGCCGGCGTCAGCAACGTCCGGTGGACAGGATGATCCACGAGATCAGCCCAGCCACCGCCGTCGCGCGGCACCGCGGCCAGCCGCCGCAGGTTCACCTCGCCCCGGAAGGCGGGACTGACGTGCAGTGGATCGGCGGGGTTGGGCCGCCCGGCGTGTACCGGAGGCAGATCCCAGATCGCCCGCCGCACATGGCAGGCCTTGACGTCGATCCGCCACCGATGCCAGAGCCCGCCAAGCCCGCGGGGCCGCAACGGGCGGCGGGCAGCCACGACGATCGCGCGCTCGCGCCGCTGCGGCAGCCCGAAGTCGGTGAGGAAGTGGGTGTCTGTGATCGCAGCGTACCCGAGGTGATCCAACCGCCCGAGCAGGCTTCGCAGGTGTCCGCTGAACCGACCGGTGACGAGCTCGCGTGCATTCTCGACCAGCACGATGTCCGGCCGCAGCAGCGCCGCGTAGTCACCTACTCGGCCGACCAGATCGTTGCGCTGGTCGTCCCGCACGTGATTGCTGGCGATGGCGCGAGAGAACCCCGTGCACGGCGGGCCGGCGACCAGGACAGCCGGGCGCTGGCCCGCGAGGCGCATGGCATCGCAGACGTCCGCAGGGTCGGCACGAGACAGGTCAGCATCGACTGGCGTCAGCCCGATGCTCGCCGTGTAGGTGGCGTTGCAGCCCAGCGATCCGGCGGCCGCGCTAGGCTTCCCGATCTGTGCGTCGGCGGCGCCGATCAGCTCGAACCCCGGGTGGCGGCTGAATCCGCAGCTCATACCGCCAGCGCCGGAGAACAAGTCGACAACGGGCCACGCCTGCGTCACCAGCCACCTCCAGCACCGAACCCTAGGCGCTATGGCCGCCGGATACGCCGCGCCGGGCCGATCCTGCCAGCCGCGCCGCCTTGCGCGGGGCGTCGACGAACAGGTTCAGCAGCCATCCGATGATCCCCACAACGATGGCTCCCCAGAAGGCCGGCCAGAAGCCAGTGATGTGGAACGGGAGCGACAGTTCGCCCGCTACATAACTGCACAGCCAGAGCAGCAGTCCGTTGACCACGAGGCCGATGAGGCCGAGGGTGAGCACGTAGAAGAGGCACCCCACGGTCTTGACGACGGGCTTGATTACCGCGTTCACGATGCCGAAGATCAGCGCTACGACGATCAGCGTGCCGGCCTTGGACCAGTCACTGCCGCCGCGCAACTCGATTCCGGAGATGATCAAGTGGGCCACGCCGAGGGCGGCCGCCACGGCGAGGACACGTAGCACGAGCTTCATGCCGACATCCTGCCATGCCAGTAAAAAATGCATAATCCCACGCAGAAAGCGGTACGCGCGGACCACGGTCTGGTTGCGCGGCTTGGGGCGCTCCGGGAGCTGCAACGGCAAATGACGGCCCTGACCCATTATCGGCTGCACATTCGTATTGTCTGCGCTACCTGCGATAATGCATCGTGTCTACGCTGGACATGCCGCAGTGCTGATGCCACGATCACGACCGGGGGAGTTCTGCTGCCGCTGCGCAGCGAGCCGTGGTGCACTCGGGGGCGGGATGGGCCTGGCGTGGATGACAGATGATGACGGCGCAGTGCGGTCGTCCCGGCCCGACCAGCGAAGCCGCTGGCCGAGTGGTCCGATTCCGTGGAAGCATCCAGCCGGGCGGCACGCCGCGCCGCGAGGCTCTCGCGGTTACCAGCGGAAATGGACAAAGACCCGGCCGAAGTTCCTGGAATCTTTCTCGACGCGATGGTAGAGCGCCTTGATCTCCTTCTGCTCCAGGAACCGCAGCACGTGCTTCTTCAGCTGTCCGGACCCCTTACCAGGGATGATCTCGACCAGCGGCGCCTTGGTCCGGACGGCCTCGTCGATGATGCCTCGCAGCGCCCGGTCGATGTCCTGGCCGCGGTTGTAGACGTCGTGCAGATCAAGCTTGAGCTTCATGCGCCTTTCCCCGGTACCCGGCCCACGGTACGGCACGGGGGCAGCGGACGCCCGCTATGTCGCGGGCACTATCAGCCGGTTCACGATGTAGACCGTCGCGTTCGCGGTGCGCAGGTTGCCGCAGCTCACCGACGCATTGTTGATGTTATAGCTGAGGCCCGCCTTTGCCGGGTAGAGCTTTGTCCCGCCGAGCGTGGTCAGCACCCGCTCGCGCGCCAGCTCGGCAGGCCGCACCCGCCCGGCAACGATCTGGAACTTGAGCACCCGGACCAGATCGGACCTGGTGCCATACAACGCCTGCAGGTTGCTTGTCCCGAAAGCCTCGAAGGCCGCGTTGTCGGGCGCGAAGACCGTGAGCGCGTGTGCCGTGTTGAGCATCCCGGACAGCCCCGCCAGCCTGATGGCGTGCACCAGTTCTGACAAGATCGGTGTCTGCGCCATGGCCGTGGCGACCGGCACCCTCGGCAGACCTCTCGGGCTGCCAACGCCGCCGGTCCGCGGCAACTGGGCACAACCCGTGCCAAAGGGGCGATCGAAGGCGCCCGGCACTGGTGCGCGAGCAACGGGGCCGGGACCCAGCCGCGGACCGGCCAGGCGCGCCGATCGGCTGGCCTGGTGGATCCGCGCCGCGGAGTGCTTGGCCTTGACATGACCTGCCGCTGATCTCGGTGCGGGCGCGGTACTCGCGCTGCAGGCCACCGTGACCAGGCTGACGCTGACCGCGGCGGCTAGCGCCGCGATGAGCTTCGATCGCATGATGTCGTCTCCCCGCCCTGCGTACTGAGGAGTGTTCCTCAGCCCGCAGCGCGTAACCGCCGGTTCTGGCGTCGGCGGCGCCAGGGCGAGCCGACTGGCCGGCTCTAACACCTTGTGACCAGGAGTGTCTCGAGAGTGACGGCGGGTACGAACCCGGGTACGCCGAGCTGCGGCCCGTCGGAGTGGCCGCGCGTCGTCATGACGGCGTGGGATCGGGGGATCAGATGAGCAGCATGCCTGAGCGCGACGCGGCCGGCCAGTGGACCGGCGGGACGCAGCAGAGCTCGCGCGAGTGGGTCGGTACCTCAGGCCAGCGCGATACGCCGGGGCAGGAGCAATTCGGTGGCCCGCCGCCAGGCGGCACGCCGCAGGGCGGCCGCACTCCGGATGACCCCTACGGCTCCTACCATGGCCGCCCGGGGGGCTGGCAGAGCCCGGTGAGCCGCGACGAGACGCAAGTGGTCGGCCGCAGAGTCGTGCAGTACGTCATCGACTACATCCTGGCCGGCATCATTCCGGGACTCGCATACTGGCTGCTCGACCGCGGCAGCGGGTTCCTGCACGGCTTCGGCTGGGCACTGGCGACGCTTATCGCGCTGGTCGTCTACCTGTGGTACTGGGTGCTGCGACCGAACAGCCATCACGGACAGACTTTCGGAATGCAGTTGCTCGGTGTTCGCGTCATCAGCAAGGATGGCGGTCCCGCCAGCATGGTCCAGTACTTCGTCCGCGGTGTGATGCTGATCATCGACACCCTCTTCTTCGGCCTCGTCGGCCTGATCACCATGATGGCCTCGCGGTACCACCAGCGGGCTGGTGACCACCTGGCCAGGACGCTGGTGGTCGGGGCTGGTTACGGGGCGAGCGCGTCGCCGGACGGCCGCCAGTTCCAGCGGACCGACGCGGCCGCGGCGGACGAGAGGCTCGCCAGTCCGGACATGTACGCCGAGGACCGGTATGGCCAGGGCAGCACTCCCGATTCGGGTCTGGGCGGGCCCGGAGCGCCGGGGCGCGACCACTTGTAGCCGCGAACGCCGGCGTTCTCGATAGCGTCGTGCCCTAGCCGGCCGGGCGCGCCTCGCTCACGAGCTGCGCCCGCAATCGCTTCCGGTCGGTCTTCAGCACGCTGGTCAGTGGTATCGCGTCGACGATTCTTACCTCCCGCGGGTACTTCACCGCGGACAGGTGCTGCTTCGCGTGCGCGACCAGCTCCTCCGGCTTGACGCTGCTGCCTGGCACGACCTGGACGAACGCCACGACCTCCTCGCCATAGGTCGGATCCGGCCTGCCGACGACCGCCGCGGCGACCACAGCCGGGTGCTTGACCAGTACGTCCTCGACGTCCCGCGGGTAGACGTTGTAGCCGCCGCGGATGATCAGGTCCTTGATCCGGTCGACGATAGAGAGGTAGCCGTCGGCGTCGAGGCGACCGACGTCGCCGGTGTGGAGGTAACCCCCGCGCAGCGCCTTGGCGGTCTCCTCGGGGGCATTCCAGTACCCGGACATGAGAACCGCGCCGCGGACGCAGATTTCGCCGTCCTCGCCCGGCCGGGCCTCGCTGCCGTCTCGCAGCTCGATCCGTACCTGCACGCCAGGGGCCGGCAGGCCGACGCTACCCGGCCTCGCGCGGCCGAGCGGCGACGTCGCGATGATCGCCGCGGACTCGGTGCATCCGTAGCCCTCGGCGATCTCCACCTGCGGCAGACGCAGCCGGAAGTCGTCGATGACCTGGCGCGGCAGCGGCGCCGCGCCGCTGTTGAGCCGGGTGAGCGCGGACAGGTCGTAGCTCTCCAGCGGCTGCTGCAGCAGCATCTGCAGCATCGAAGGAACCATCGGGCTGACGTTGACCTTGTGCCGCTCGGCGAGCTGTAGCCAGCCGGACGGGTCAAACCAGCGCATCAGCACGGTCACGCCGGGCTCGGGAACGTGCAGGCTCAGGACGCTGACCATGAGACCGTAGACGTGAGACAGCGGCAGCGCCAGCAACCCGATCCGCTGCGCTGGATCGTAGGACGTGGCGGCGGCCGCCCACGCGGCGGCAGAAAGCGCGTTATGACTGATCATGACGCCCTTCGACCGGCCCGTCGTGCCGCCGGTATACAGCAGCGCGGCGAGCGAAGCCGGATCGGCATCGATCAGCCCGGCCGGCGCGGCGGACTCCAGCGCGGCGAAGTCCAGCAGCGGCACGCCGCCGTCGGCTCCGGCGAGCCCGCCTGCCACCACCACGGCGCGGACTGCGGGGGCGCTGGCCGCGGCGGCCGTCACCTTCGGCAGGAACTCCGGCGTGGTCACCACCAGCACCGCGGCGCTGTCGGTCAGCACGTGCCGGAGTTCGTCCTCGCTCAGCAGGAACAGCACCGGCGTCGCGACCGCACCGGCCCGCCAGATGGCGTGATAGGTGACGGTCACCTCCGGGCAGTTGGCCATGCACACGACGACGCGCTCGCCCGGAGCGATGCCGGCGGCACGCAGGCCACCGGACAGCCGGCGGATCCGGTCGGCCAGCCGGTCGCCGGTCCATCGGCTGCCTTCGAAGTACAACTCGGATCGCCCGGCGTCGCGGGCCCACGCCTCGTCGGCGAGGCGCTGCAGGCTGGCTCCGGTCGGCATGGTGGGTAGCGCGGGCAGCGCGCCAGGCGGCAGCCGGGTCATGCGGTGACCTCCTCGTCACGGGTCGGGCTGACGGCATGGTGCGCCAGCCGATAGTGGCGGACGCCATCCTCGTCGGTGTGACTGACGGCGCGCGCCTGGGCTACCAGGAGGTCGAGGTGGTAGACGGTCTCGCAGATGGCGAGCATCTGGTTCATCAGGTCGAGGTCGCCGAGCGCTCGCTGCCGTCTGGTCCAGCCGATAGCGAGCGCGACCTCGTGGGCCGTGCATGCGCCGCCACCGAGCACGTCGGCCATCAGCTCTAGTCGCCGCGCATGATGCCCGAGCAGTTCGTCGATCCGCGCGTGCGTACTCGCAGCCACCGGGCCGTGCGCGGGCAGCAGCCGCATGTCGGGCATGCGGCGCACGACGTTCAGGGACTGCAGGTACTCCCGCAGCGGCTGTGCGGACGGGCACTCCTGGAAGCCGATCGACGGCGTGATGTGGGGCAGCACGTGATCACCTGCGAAGAGCATCCCGGCAGCAGTGTCGGCGAAGACGACGTGACCGCGGGTATGGCCGGGAGTAGCTACGGCGGTCAGCGTCCTGGTGCCGAGATCGAACTCCTGGTCCGGAGCGATCCAGCTGTCGGGCGCTTCATAGCTGAGGGCTGCGGCGACGGTCGAGCCGGGCCGCAGCGCCGGGTGGCCAGGTGGCAGCAGTGCAGTCGCGGGAGACGCGGTCGCCGCGCGGTTGAAGCTGCCCCGGCGGCGACCCGTGGCCTCGGCCAGCTTGTCGGCAACCGAGTGGGCGCCAGCGAGCCTGAGAACTTCCAGCTGGGCGCGCATCGGCCGGAATTCGCCAGACAGCAGGCCGTCAATCGACGGCTGCTCGCCGAGGCCAAGGGCGATCGTGGTGCCGAACAGCCGCCTGATCTCGACTGCCTGGGTGTAGTGATCCCGGTGCATGTGGGTGACCAGGAACTGCCGGACGTCCCCCAGCCCGGCGCCGATGCTTGCCAGCGATCGCTCGAGCTGGCTCAGGGCATTGGCCAGGGCCCAGCCGGAGTCGATCAGGACCAGTCCGGCCGCTGCCTCGACGGCGTACACGTTGACGGCTCGCAGGCCGTCGGACGGCAGCGGCAGCGGTATCCGATGAACTCCGGGCGCGACGGAATACGCGCCTTCCGCCACCCACGCATCCCGATCTGACAAGGTCACCCTCTCCGTTTTGCGGCTATTGAGCAGGCACGTTGGCAGGCATCGGGCTAGCTGCCGGTCGCGGTCCAGATACCGACGCCGTCGACGTCCGACTCGGCTGCCCGGCCGCGGGCCTGCAGGTAGCGCAGGTGGGACAGCACCTCGCCGATGGCGGCCTGACGCTGGAACGACGCCAGCTCCGGCCACGGCCGCGACCACGTCACCGCCGTCGCCGCCTGCCACGCGGTGGTCCCGGCCGATCCCGCGCCGGCCAGGCCGCGCTCGGCTTCCGCCAGTCGCTCGCGGTGGTGCTCGGCCAGGCCCGCAAGCCGGGAGTCCAGGTCGGTGAACCGGTACTCGTGCGCGGGCAGCACCTCACCGGGCTGGATGCCGCGCAGCGCGTCCAGCGAGGCCAGGTAGTCGTGCAGCGGGTTGGACGTCATGTCGTAGGAGGACACGTTCGGCGTGATCCGCGGCAGGATGTGATCGCCGGTGAGCAGCACGTCGTGGGTCTCGTCGTGGAAGCACAGATGGCCGGGCGTGTGACCGGGCGTCCAGACCGCACGGATCCGCAGGCCCGGCGCGTCGACGAGGTCACCGTGCTCGATCAGCCGGCCGGCCCGGACCATGGGGCCGATCTGCGCGGTGTGCTGCCTGCTCGTCACGAGCTCGTGCAGGTGACTGGCCGGCGCACCGCACCAGCGCAGGTACACCTCGATACCGTTGCGCATCGCGTCCGCGCCGCGCACGGCGAGGAACGCGTCCTCGGCTGGGTGCATGCCGACCCACGCGCCGGTCAGCTCGGCGACCTTGCCAGAGAGGCCGTGATGATCCGGATGTACGTGCGTGACCAGGATGCCGGTAACGGCGTCAAGCGGGATCTCGCACAGGGTCAGTCCGCTGGTCAGCGCCTGCCAGCTGTCCGGGTGATTCCAGCCAGGATCGACGATGACGAAGCCGGAGTCGTGCTCGATCAGGTAGCTGAGCACGTATCGCAGCGGGTTGCCGATGATCGGCACCGGTACCGACCAGATGCCGCCGTTGACCTTCTCGACCGGCGGGAACTCGGCCCGCTGCCACGCGGCGTGCTGTCGCGTGCCGGTTACGAGCATCGTCCGGAGTTCCTTCCTGCGAGCCCGCGCGCCGCGGCCGGGCCAGGCCGGGTGGCCCCGCCGACCCCGTTCCCGGCTGGGAGACTGGGCAGATACGCACGTGTTGTTGACATGGGATGTGGCGCCGTGCTTCGCTCGGTGCCACGGAAAGCATAACCGATTTCAGTTTTCGGCCTGGCTGGGCTGCCGGGCTGGGAGGGGCAGAGCCATGAGCGACGATTTCCGCGCCAGGGCGCGGGCGTGGCTAGCGGCCAACGCGCCGCGGCGCGGCGCCGCCGAGGACGACGGTGACGCCAGCCCGACCACGCTCGCCGACCAGAAGGCGTTCCAGGCCAAGCTGTTCGACGCCGGGTTCGCCGGGATCACCTGGCCGAAGGCGTACGGCGGGCAGAGCCTGACCGTTGCCGAGCAGATCGCCTGGAGCCAGGAGGCGCGGGACTTCGACCTGCCGAACGGTGCGTTCTTCATCGGCATCAGCATGCCGGGCAACACGATCCTCGAGATCGGCACCGAGGGGCAGAAGACGCGCTACCTGCCGCCGATGCTGCGCGGCGAGGAGATCTGGTGCCAGCTGTTCTCCGAGCCGGGCGCGGGATCCGACGTAGCAGCCCTGCAGACCAGCGCCGTCAGGGACGGCGACGAGTGGGTGATCAGCGGGCAGAAGGTCTGGACGTCGGGCGCCCAGTACAGTGACTTCGGCGCGATCATCGCGCGCACCGATCCCAGCAAGCCCAA